>NZ_JARAMO010000022.1:0-7528 GCF_028807275.1 Mameliella sp. AT18 | reverse complement strand
GTCGGACCGGGGCTCTGCCCCGGACCCCGAGGTATTTGCGGCCCAAAGAAACAAGGGGCGTTGCGCCCCGTTTGGAGGACTTCATGAGCCCGAGAGACGACATCCCGCAATTGCGGCGCGGTCAGGACGGTGAAGGATCGGTGCAGGTGCACCAGGACGCAGACGCCAGGATCGAGGGGGCCAAGGTCTTTTCCGTCTACGGCAAGGGGGGGATCGGCAAGTCGACGACCTCGTCCAACCTCTCGGCGGCCTTTGCCAGGATGGGCAAGCGGGTGCTGCAGATCGGCTGCGACCCCAAGCATGACAGTACCTTTACCCTGACGGGCCGGTTGCAGCCCACGGTGATCGACATCCTCAAGGAGGTGGATTTCCACGCCGAGGAGCTGCGCCCCGAGGACTTCGTGACCGAGGGCTGGGGCGGCGTGCATTGCGTCGAGGCGGGCGGCCCGCCCGCCGGGACCGGCTGCGGCGGCTATGTCGTGGGCCAGACGGTGAAGCTGTTGAAACAGCACCACCTGCTGGAAGACACGGACGTGGTGATCTTTGACGTCCTGGGCGACGTGGTCTGCGGCGGCTTTGCCGCGCCACTGCAGCACGCCGACCGGGCAGTGATCGTGACCGCCAATGATTTCGACAGCATCTACGCGATGAACCGGATCATCGCCGCGGTGCAGGCCAAGTCGGCCAACTACAAGGTGCGGCTGGCGGGCTGTATCGCCAACCGCTCGCGCGAGACCGACGAGGTCGATCGCTACTGCGCAAGGGTCGGCTTCGACCGCATCGCGCATATGCCCGACGTGGACGCCATTCGCCGCTCGCGGCTGAAGAAGAAGACGCTGTTCGAGATGGACGACGAAGACGACATCATCGCTTGCCGGGCGGAATACCTGCGGCTGGCCGAGACGCTCTGGCGCGGGACCGAGCCGCTGGCGCCGGCACCGATGGAAGACCGCGACATCTTTGAAATGCTGGGGTTCGACTGAATGAGCTACGAGGCCACCAGATCCCGGGTCGAGACCTATTTCGACACCACCGCCACCCGCACCTGGGAGCGGTTGACCAGCGATGCGCCGGTCAGCCGCATCCGCGAGACCGTGCGGCGCGGACGGGATGCGATGCGGGCACAGATCCTGTCGCGCCTGCCTGGTGACCTGCGCGGGGCGCGGGTGCTGGACGCGGGCTGTGGCACCGGACAGATGACCGCCGAACTGGCGGCGCGCGGGGCCGAGGTGGTGGCCGTCGACATTTCCCCGGCGCTGGTCGGGATCGCGCGGGACCGCCTGCCCAGCGACCTGCGCGGGCAGGTGCATTTCACCAGCGGCGACATGCTGGACCCGACGCTGGGCCGGTTCGACCATGTGACCGCGATGGACAGCCTGATCTACTACGCCGAAAGCGACATCGCGCAGGCCCTGCAGAGGCTGGCCCGCCGCACTGAGGGTCGCCTGGTCTTTACCGTGGCGCCGCGCACGCCCCTGTTGATGGCGATGTGGCGCATGGGACAGCTGTTCCCGCGCGCCGACCGGTCGCCGGTGATGGTGCCGCATGCCCCGACCCGCCTGTCGCGCGCGCTGGGGCGCGCCGGGGCGCCCGGGCGGCTGGCGGTGCTGGAGCGGGTTTCGGTCGGCTTCTACATCAGCCAGGCGATGGAGCTGGCCTCATGATCCTGCGCCCCGCACATCTCAAGGCCCTGACGGCGCGGCTGTTGCCCTTTGCGGATGCCGCCAGCCCCGGCCTGCCGATGGGCCAGCTGTTGCGGCTGTCGCTGTTCCAGGTCTCGGTCGGCATGGCGACGGTGATGCTGCTGGGCACGCTGAACCGGGTGATGATCGTCGAGCTTTCGGTGGCGGCCACGGTGGTCGCCGCGATGATCGCCCTGCCGGTTCTGATCGCGCCGTTCCGGGCGCTGCTGGGGTTCCGGTCGGACACCTACCGCAGCGCGATCGGCTGGAAACGCATTCCCTACCTCTGGTTCGGCTCGCTTTGGCAGATGGGCGGGCTGGCGGTCATGCCCTTTGCACTGCTGGTTCTGTCCGGCGACGCGGTGCACCAGCTGCCCTTTGCCGGAGAGGTGCTGGCGGCGCTGGCTTTCCTGATGACGGGCCTGGGACTGCACATGACCCAGACCGCCGGGTTGGCGCTGGCCACGGATCGCGCCGATGCGGAGACGCGCCCGCGCGTGGTGGCGCTGCTTTACGTCATGTTCCTGCTGGGCATGGGGGGGGCGTCGCTGGTGATCGGCTGGCTGTTGCGGGACTTCAGCCCCCTGACGCTGGTGCGCGTGGTGCAGGGCGCGGCGGTCGTCGGCATCCTGCTCAATCTGGTCGCGCTGTGGAAACAGGAACACATGCGCCCAATGTCGCGCGCCGAGCGCGAGACGCCCCGCCCGCGCTTTGCCGAGGCCTGGGCCGACCTGCTGGCCGGCGGAGAGGCCGGGCGGCTGCTGGCGGTGGTCTTCCTGGGCACGCTGGCCTTCAACATGCAGGACGTGCTGCTGGAACCCTACGGCGGCGAGATCCTGGGCCTGAGCGTGTCAACCACGACTCTCCTGACCGCCATCTGGGCGGCGGGCGCGTTGGCGGGCTTTGCCCTGGCGGGCCGGGCCCTGGCGCGCGGGCGGGACGCCATGCGCATGGCGGGCACCGGGATGCTGACCGGGATCGCGGGTTTCTGCGCGGTGATCTTTGCCGCGCCGATGCAGGCGCCCGGTCTGTTCTTTGCCGGGGCCGGGCTGATCGGCCTGGGCGGCGGGCTTTTTGCAGTTTCGACCCTGCTGGCGGCGATGCGGATGCCGGCCACCGGCCGGGCCGGGCACGGCCTTGCGCTGGGCGCCTGGGGCGCCGCACAGGCCACCGGGGCCGGGCTGGCCATCGCCCTGGGCGGAGGCCTGCGCGACTGGATCGGGGCGCTGGCCAGCGCCGGCGACCTGGGCACCGCGCTGCAATCCCCCGCCACCGGCTATGCCTTTGTCTACCACCTGGAAATCGGGCTGCTTTTCGTGACCCTCGCGGCCCTTGGCCCGCTGGTGCACCTGCGCAGGCCGCCCCCCACCCCGCAATCGGAGACCCGCATCGGACTTGCGGATTTCCCCACCTGAGACCCGAGGCGAGAGCACGGACACCCTGGAAAGGACAGACCAATGGCAGACCCCTTCTTCGGAAACTTCGACCTGGCGAGCCTGGCGCTCTGGCTGTTTCTCGTCTTCTTCGCCCTGCTGATCTACTACATCCAGCGCGAGAACATGCGCGAGGGCTATCCGCTCGAAAACGACGACGGCGACCCGGCGCCCAACCAGGGCATGTTCCCGGTTCCCGACGACAAGACTTTCACGCTGCCCCACGGGCGCGGCACCGTCACCGTCCCGTCGGGCCAGAACAGGGAACGGGCCGACCTGGCGCTGGCGCGCACCGCCGCCTCGGACGGGTTCCCCTTTGAACCGACCGGCGACCCGATGGCCGATGGCGTCGGCCCCGCCTCCTGGGCGGCACGGCGCGACGTGCCGGAACTGGACGGCCACGGCCACCCCAAGATCGTGCCGATGAATGCCACCGGCACCTTTCACGTCGCCGCCGGGCGCGATCCGCGCGGGCTGCCCGTGGTGGCCGGGGACGGCGCCGTCGTCGGCAAGATTTCCGACATGTGGGTGGACGCGCCGGAACAGCTGGTCCGCTACCTGGAGGTGACGCTGGACGACGAGGCCGGCAAGCGGCTGATCCCGATGACGATGGCCCGCATCCGCAAGGACGGCGTGCGCGTGCGCTCGATCTTTGGCGCGCAGTTCGCAGGCGTGCCGCAACATGCCTCGCCCCGGCAGGTGACGCTGCTGGAAGAGGAAAAGATCTGTGCCTGGTACGGCGGCGGCACGCTTTACGCCAGCGCCGCGCGGCAGGCCCCGCAACTGGGCTGAGACCGGGAAAGGAAGAGCGCCATGAACCATGACGATTTCGCCTTCGAGCCGGTCCGCGGCCTGCCCGAACGCCCACCGGAGGGAGAGCAGATCCTCTGGCAGGGGCGCCCGGACTGGTGGGCACTGACGGTTGAGGCGCTGAACCTGAAATGGGTGGCGCTCTACTTTGCCGGGCTGGCGGCCTGGCGCTTTGTCACCCTGGTCGACCAGGGCAGTGCGGTTCAGGCCTTTGCCGCCTCGTCCCCCTTCCTGATCCTGGGCGCGATCGTCTGCGTGCTGCTGATGATCGTGGGCTTTGTCCAGGCCCGCGCAACGGTCTACACGATCACCAACCGCCGGGTCGCGATGCGGATCGGCGCCGCGCTGACCGTGACGCTGAACCTGCCCTACAGCCAGATCCGCAGCGCCGACCTGTCGCTGCGCCGCCGGGGCACCGGGACCATCGCGCTGGACCTGCTGCCCGGGGACGTGCGCCTGTCCTACCTTGTGTGCTGGCCGCATGTGCGCCCCTGGGTGCTGCGCCGCACGCAGCCGGCGCTGCGCTGCATCCCCGAGGCCGAAAACGTCGCGCGCCTGCTGGCAGACCAGGCCGAGGCCGAGATCGCGACGCCCCGCGTGGCCCGTGGCACCCCTGCCCGTCCCGCGACCCTGGCCGCAGAGTAGAGGTTTCGCAATGTCCCGCACCGCAATGCCGCCCCGCCTGAGACGCCCCGCCGACGACAAGGAGCTTGTCCCGCGCGTCATGGTGCGGCTGGTGGGCCTGCTGATGCTGACGGTGCTGGCACTGGTGACCGCCGCCCGCCTGACCGACCGTCCGCTGGAGGCCCTGCCGCCCGGCGGCGCCGTGACCCTCAGCCGCGAGATCGTGCTGTCCGGCGACATGGCTGGTGCCGCCCGGATCCACACGCCCGAGGGTGTGCTGATTGCCGATCTTACGCCCGAAGAGGGTGGATTCATCTCCGGTGTCTACCGGGTCCTGCTGCACGAGCGTGGCAAACATGGTGTCGCGCCTGACGCCCCCGTCACGCTCTTGCAACGCGATACCGGCAGGCTCGAGCTGCACGACAGCAGCACCGGGTGGCGCGCCGACCTGATGGGGTTCGGCGCAGACAATGCCAGGGCCTTCGGGCGTTTGCTGGCGCAATGAGGGAAGGAGGCCAATAAATGGGATGGCTGACACATGAACTGGAAAGGGCGCCCTGCACGGTAGAGATCTCGCACAGGTTCGAGAGCCTGCACGCGCATGTGCGTTTCGACAACGGCACCACCGTCTACCCCGGCGACAGCGTCCGGGTCCACGGACCCGAGATCATGGCGCCCTACGGCGAGGTGATCCGCGAGGCGCGCGAGGCGACGATCGTCCGCGCCTCCGGGCTGGAACGGCTCTGGACCCGGCTGACCGGCGATTTCGAGGTTATGGAGCTCTGCGAATTCTCCTTCTCCGAGGAGGTCACGCTATGAACATCCAGAACATGCACAGCGCCGACGCCACCACCGCCGAGGAAGGCCTGGCCATCCAGGCGGAACAGGCGAAATTCGACAGCAAGGCCGCGACCGAGACGGCGATGCAGAACACCCTGCTGACGCCGCGCTTTTACACCACCGATTTCGACGAGTTGGACGCCATCGACGTCAGCCCGGTGCGCGACGACTGGGACCGGCTGATCGCGCAGATGGTCAGCGACCCGAACAAGGGCCATTTCAAGAAGAACGAGGACTGGGACCGGATCGACTGGGACGGGATGGAGCCGCAGTTGCGCAAGGAATTCATCGACTTCCTGATCTCCTCCTGCACTGCCGAATTCTCGGGCTGCGTGCTTTACAAGGAGATGAAGCGGCGCGGCACCAACAAGGACGTGACCCAGCTGTTCCAGCTGATGGCGCGGGACGAGGCGCGGCACGCGGGCTTTATCAACGACGCCCTGCGCGAGGCAGGCGTGGCGGTGAACCTGGGCTTCCTGACGCAGAAGAAGAAATACACCTATTTCCGGCCCAAGTTCATCTACTACGCCACCTACCTGTCGGAAAAGATCGGCTACGCGCGGTACATCACCATCTATCGCCACCTCGAGGCGCACCCCGAGCACCGCTTTCATCCGATCTTCAAGTGGTTCCAGGAATGGTGCAACGACGAGTTCAGCCACGGCGAAGCCTTTGCCCTGCTGATGAAGACCGATCCGAAACTGACCTCGGGCGTCAACGTGCTGTGGATCAAGTTCTTTCTCACGGCGGTCTTTGCCACGATGTATGTCCGCGACCACCAGCGCCCCGCCTTTCACAAGGCGCTTGGCGTCGATCCGGACTGGTACGGGCAAGAGGTCTTTGCCAAGACCAGCGCCCTGTCGAAACAGATCTTTCCGATCACGCTGGACATCGACAGCCCGCGCTGGTCGGCCGGGCTGAAGCGGCTGCAAAAGGCCAATGCCGATCTTGACCGCGCCCGCAAACAGGGCGGCGTGGCCGGGTTCGCGCGGCGGATTTCGGCGCAGGTGCGGGCGGTGACGGCCTTTGCCGGGCTCTATTTCATCCCGGCGAAAAAGCATCGCCTGCCGGCCAGCACCCGGCTGGAGCCGGCCTATTGAGCGATCGGGCGCATATCCCCTGGCGCCCCTGTGCAGACAGCGCCTTTCGGGTGTGCCCGTCATGACGGGCGCGCCCTGGATCGCTGCGCTGGCCGCGCTGTTTCTCTGGTGGTTTTCCACCGGGACGATCCTGGTCGTCGTGCGCATGGCGGACCGGCGCGGGGCGCGCGCGCGGCGGGCGGTCACGCTGGCGGGCCTGCCGCTGCTGGCACTGGGCGCCTGGGGCATTCACGTCACCCAGGCGCTGGCAGGCCCCGGCGGCGCCTACTGGGCCTTCCTGTCGGCGCTGGCGGTCTGGGGCTGGATCGAGCTGTCCTTCATGACCGGCGCGATCACCGGCCCCAATCCCTATGCCTGCCCCCGTGGCCTGCCGGAATGGGAACGCTTCATCCGCGCCTGGGGCACCATCGCCTACCACGAGATGCTGCTGGCCGCCGTGATGATCGCGATCTGGCTGCACGGCCATGACGCCGCGAACAGCGTTGCGCCCTGGACCTTCACCATCCTCTATTTCGCGCGCATCTCGGCCAAGCTGAACCTCTATTTCGGCGTGCCCCGGATCAACACCGAGTTCATCCCCGAGGCGCTGTCGCACCTGGCCAGCCATTTCCGCGTTCAACGGCTCAACTGGCTGTTCCCGGTGTCGGTCACGGCGCTGAGCCTGGCCACCGCCTGCTGGCTGGAACGGCTGGTGGCGGCGCCGACGCCGGGGGCGGCCACGGGGTTCGCCCTGCTTGCGGCCCTGACCGCGCTGGCGCTGCTGGAACACTGGCTGATGGTGCTGCCCCTGCCCGATGCGAAACTCTGGCGCTGGATGCTGCCCGCGCCCCGCCCTGCCACGACGACACGACACCCGGAGGAACCTCATGGAATTTGACGCTCTGTTCACCGCCCAGCTCGACGCGCTCAAACAGGAGGGCAACTACCGGATCTTCGCGGAACTCGAACGCCGCTGCGGGGCCTTTCCCGCCGCGCGCAGCCATGACCCCGACACGCCGGACGAGGTGACCGTCTGGTGTTCGAACGACTACCTCGGGAT
>NZ_JARAMO010000021.1:0-33335 GCF_028807275.1 Mameliella sp. AT18 | reverse complement strand
CGGGGAGCGCGAGGGGCTGGCCCCTCGCACCTGCCGTCGACATCAGGCCTTGGGGCCGATCATCTGCTCGGGGCGTACCACGGCGTCGAATGTGGCTTCGTCGACAAAGCCCAGCGCGATGGCCTCTTCCTTCAGCGTCGTGCCGTTCTTGTGCGCGGTCTTGGCAACCTTGGTGGCATTGTCATAGCCGATGGTCGGCGCCAGTGCCGTGACCAGCATCAGCGATTCCTTCATCAGCTTGTCGATGCGCGGCTCGTTGGCCTGGATGCCCATGAGCATCCGCTCGGTGAAGGAATCCGCCGCATCGCCCAAAAGCTGGATCGACTGCAGCAGGTTGTAGCTCATCATCGGGTTGTAGACGTTCAGCTCGAAATGGCCTTGCGACCCGGCGAACTTGATCGCGGCGTCGTTCCCCATGACGTGGGCGGCAACCTGGGTCAGCGCCTCGGCCTGGGTCGGGTTGACCTTGCCCGGCATGATCGACGAACCCGGCTCGTTCTCCGGCAGGATCAGTTCGCCCAGGCCGGACCGCGGGCCGGAGCCGAGGAACCGGATATCGTTGGCGATCTTGTAGCAGCTGCCCGCAATCGTCGCCAAGGCGCCCGAGAGGAAGACCATCGCGTCATGCGCGGCCAGCGCCTCGAACTTGTTGGGGGCGGTGACGAAGGGCAGGCCGGTGATCTCGGCCATGTGGCTGGCGACGGCCTCGCCCCAGCCGGGGACAGTGTTCAGCCCGGTGCCGACCGCGGTGCCGCCCTGGGCGAGTTCATAGATGCCGGGCATCGCCGCCTCGACCCGTTTCAGGCCCTGGCGGATCTGGTGCGCGTAGCCTGAAAACTCCTGGCCCAGCGTCAGCGGCGTCGCGTCCTGGGTGTGGGTGCGGCCGATCTTGATGATGTCCTTGAATTCCTCGGCCTTCTGCTCCAGCCCCTCGGCCAGTTTCGTCAGGCCAGGGATCAGCACGTCACGCACGCTCATCGCGGTGGCGATATGCATGGCGGTGGGGAAGGTGTCGTTGGACGACTGGCCCATGTTGCAGTGATCGTTCGGGTGCACCGGGTCCTTGGTGCCGATGGTGCCGCCCAGGATCTCGATGGCGCGGTTGGCGATGACCTCGTTCGAGTTCATGTTCGACTGTGTGCCGGAACCGGTCTGCCAGACCACCAGCGGGAAGTTGTCGTCGAACTTGCCCTCGATGACCTCTCCGGCGGCCTGGATGATGGCGTCCGCCAGTTTCGCGTCCAGCTTGCCGGTGGCCTTGTTCTGCATCGCGCAGGCCTGCTTGATCACGCCCAGCGCGCGCACGATGGCAACGGGCTGCTTTTCCCAGCCGATGGGAAAATTCATGATCGAACGCTGGGTCTGTGCGCCCCAGTACTTGTCTGCGGGAACTTCGAGCGGGCCGAAGCTGTCGGATTCGGTGCGGGTCACGGTCATGGACATGCCTCCTTGATGGGGTTGTCTTCCTCTTACCCCAGAAGCGGCGAAAGACAAGGCGGCATACCACGGGATACCGTTAACATGCGTCAGAATGCCGGTGCAACCTGACGCGCCAGGGCGCGGCACCGGGAAATCGTCAGGCTGTGCCGGAGATCACTTCCGAAAACGATCGAGGCTGACCACTTCTGCGTCGTGGTGTTCCTCTTTCGGCTCGCCACCGGGGCCGTCGTCATCGGGGGGCGTCGGATCGTCGTCGCCGTCTTCGTCGTCGTCCTGGCTTTCAAAGCGCAGGCCGAATTCGACCGAGGGATCGACGAAGGTCTTGATCGCGTCATAGGGGATGTACAGCCGTTCGGGCGCATCGCCGAAGTTCAGCGTGACCGCGAATCCGTCATCGCCCACGTCCAGCCCGTCGTACCAGTGCTGCATCACCACGGTCATTTCCTCGGGATAACGGTCGGCCAGCCAGTCGGCCAGCTCGGCATCCGGGTGACCGGTGTCGAAGGTGATGAAGAAATGATGATCCCCGGGCAGTCCGTTTTCCTGAACATCCTCGAGAACCTGCTGAATCAACCCGCGCATGGCGCGGTGCATGAGTTTGCCGTAATCGATGCCTTCGGACATTTGGGGACCTTTCTGAGCGTGCCCTCACCATATTGTTTTTGACGTGGAGGAAAAGGGGCGATTGTCACACATTCACAAGCGCCCATCCCAGCGCCGCCGACAGGGCGAGTGTGACAGGAACACCGCGTTTTGCCCAGACAAGCAGCACCGTGGCAAGGGCTGTCAGTGGCAGTACCTCCCAGCGGAGCGTGTCGGGCCGGGGCAGATCCAGCGTCACGGGTCCCAGGGCAACCGGCGTGAGCGTGGCAAAGACGACGTGCAGCGCGAACCAGAGGGAAAGGTTCAGGATCACGCCCACCACGGCGGCGGTGATGGCCGCCAGGGCGGATTGCAGCCGGGGCCGGGCCAGCAGGTTCTCGATGTAGGGGGCGCCCGCGAAGATCCAGAGGAAGCAGGGCGCAAAGGTCATCCAGAGCGTCAGCCCCCCCGCCGCCAGTGCCAGCCAGGGGCCACCCTGCGCGTGGCCGGTCAGCTGGCCCACGAATTGCGTCACCAGGATCAGCGGGCCGGGCGTGGTCTCGGCCAGGCCCAGGGCGTCGACCATCTGGGTGGCGTCCAGCCAGGCGCGGGTCTCGACCACTTCCTGCGCCATGTAGGCCAGCACCGCGTAGGCGCCGCCAAAGGTGACAACCGCAAGCTTGGCAAAGAACAGTGCGAGGTCGAACAGCAGATCCTGCCCGGTCAGCCAGAGGACCGGCAGGGGCATGAGCCAGAGCGCGGCCCAGAGAGCGATCGTGGCAGGGCGGGTCTTGCGAGTTGCCGGTTCGGGCGGCGTTTCGACCGGCGCCGAGGCCCGGAAGGCACCCCAGAGCGCGGCCAGCGCGATGATCAGCGGAAAGGGCAGGCCAAGCAGGAAGATCGCAAGAAAGGACAGCGTCGCCACCAGGTAATCCGCCGCGCCCTTGAGCGCCTTTTGCGACAGCCGTACCAGCGCCTGCGCCACGATCACCACGACGCAGGCCTTGACGCCCAAAAGCAGCGCCTCGGTTTCGGGGCGCGCGCCGTATTGCGCATAAAGCAGCGCCAGCAGGGCGATCACAACGGCGCCGGGCAGTACGAATAGCCCGCCCGCGATCAGCCCGCCGGGAATGCCGCGCAGGCGCCAGCCGGCGTAGGTGGCCAGTTGCATCGCCTCCGGTCCGGGCAGCAACATGCAGAAACTCAGGGAGCGCAGGAATTGCTGTTCCGTCAGCCAGGGTCGCTCCTCGACCAGTTCGCGGTGCATCAGGGCGATCTGGGCGGCCGGGCCGCCAAAAGACAGGACACCGATACGGCCAAAGACTTGGATCAACGTGGAATAGGCGGTCATGACCTCGGGGCCTAGCAGCGATGGACGACGCCGGTGTGACAGGTCGGCGCCCGGGGTCAAGCCCGCAGGGCCATCAGCAGCTGGCGATCCAGTATTCCACGTCCGGCCCGCGCAGGACCCGCACCGCCTCGACCCCCTCGAAAAAGTCGCCCTGGTCGCTGATGCCGTAGTCGCCCTTGACCCGCTTGCGCCCGTCGACCGTCTCGTAGAAGACATATAGCTTGGCATTGTCGCGGTGGCGCAGGCGTTTGCCGTCACTCAGCGGGTTGATGCGACTGTTCGGCTCCGTCTCCCACCAGACACTCTTGATCCACCTTCCTCGGTTTTGGTGTAGAGGATGAGACCGCTTTGGAAGACAAGCGGCTTGCCGTCATCGGTGACGAGGCCGCTTGCGCCGAACGGAACATGTTTGCGGGGAAATGGTGCCAGTCGCCGTCGACGGTCTTGGACTTGCCGTTTAGGGACATCTTGGCGTCACACTCGCTGCTGACGCGCAGTTTCGTGGGACCGTCGGCAACTTGCTGAGCCCGCGGCGGGGCTGCGATGGCCCCAAGGACGAGAGAGAGACCGATGGCCAGTGCGAGCGGGACAGGAGTGGTCGGGGAAAGTGCAGGCTTCTGTTGCCAGGTGCCTGCGAACCCCGCCTTACGCGGCTAGGCGCAAGGGCTTAGATTTCGGTCTTTCGGACTGCTTACGCAGCCAGAGCAACCGGAGCACGATTGTTGTTGGCAATTGTACTTTGTGAACCGATAACGGTGGTATCTCACCGGGACAAAGCTACATCTTTACGCGTTCGTCGATCCTGTTTCGGCCCCATGATCCCCCAACAAAGGATATATGGTGGAGCCGCCGGGTACCGCCCCCGGGTCCGATCCGTTTATTACATGCGCGTTTATGCCCATAGTCCCCGAGGGGACAGGAGGAATATAGGGATGCCCGATCCGCTTGCAAAGGGGGATTCGTCGGTGGCCGGGGGTGTTACGCCGAATTCTTGAAAAGATCTCGGCCCGAGGACTGTCCCTATTGCTCCAGCAGGCTGTCGGGCGCCGGTTCCATCGCGCGGATCTGCAATTGCTGCCCCCCGAGGTCGCGGAAGGCGCGCTGGCGGCACGTCAGCACGAGGATCTGCACGTCCGAGGCCTGGCGGTGCAGCGCGTCGAACATGCGTTCGATCCGGTCATCGTCGGTAAAGACCAGCGCGTCGTCCAGGATCACCGGCGCCGCGCGCCCGTCCCGGGCCAGAAGCCGGGCAAAGGCCAGTCGGACCAGCAGCGCCAACTGTTCCTGGGTGCCGCCGGAGAGAATGTCGATCGGTTCTTCGGTGCCGTTGCGGATCAGGTGCCGGGGCAACAGCTCGGTATCGTCCCAATCCAGCTGCGCTTCTGGCCAGAGGAGGTGAAGAAGTGGGCGTAAGGCATTGGCAACCGGTGTGAAATAGCGGTCTCGGGCGGCGATGCGCGCGGTTTCCAGCGCCGTTTCCAGGCGGCGCAGCACCGCCACGTCCCGAGTGATCCGGCCAAGGTCGGCCTGCGCCGTTTCCAGGTCCTGTGCCAGATCGGCCAGCCGTTCCTCGACCGCCCCCTCGGCGCTGCGGCGCACGCGTTCGTCCAGGCGGGCAAGATCGAGGTTCAGCCGCGCGATGGCCTCTTGCGCCGAGGTCTCGGCCGATTGTGCGCGGGACAAGGCGGCCCGCGTGCTTTCGATGTCGGGGGCCTCGGTGGCGGCCTTGGCGCGAACCTCCTCGGCCTGCGCAAGGTGTTCCAGCGCGGCGCTGTGCTCTGCCTCGGGTGTTTCGGGCGCCTGCGCCAGGGCGGTTTCGGCCCGGGTCAGACGATCAGCGGCGGCCTGGGCGCCGGCAAGGGCGCGGGCGGTCTCGGTGCGCCCGGTTTCAAGCTGATCGCGCGCGGTTTCGGCCCGGATCTCGGCCTCTTGGCGCGCGGTTTCGGCCTCGCGCAGTGCGGTCTCTGCCACCTCCGGGGTCGGCGGCTGGGGCGCATCCTCTGGCAGCGGGGCGGGCAGGGCGGCCAACCGCAGGCGCAGCGCCTCGGCACCATCGGGGGCAAGGGCGCGCAGGGTGGCGGTGATCTCGGACAGCCGGCGCTCTGCCTCGCTTCGCGCACGGGCGGCCTGGCGGGCGGCGTCGATGTCGGGCAGGTCAAGCTTGCGCAGGGCCGCGGACAAAGCCTCACCAGCACTGTCCACCGCCGTCTCGTCGCCGGTATCGCCGGGGGTGACGGTCAGCGTTCCGAGGCCGGGCAGGCCCAGCGCGGTGACCTGCAAAAGGGGCAGCGCCCTGTCACCGGGCAGTGGCTGGCCATCCAGGGTGATCGCGCCCTCACGCCCTGCCGCGTAGGAGATTTCCAGCCGCGCGGCACTGGCGGCCTGCAGGGCGCGGGCCTGGTCCAGCGCACGGGCGAGTCTTTCCAGCCGGTCGATAGCCTTGGCATCGGGGCCGTGGCTGGCTGCGCGGCGGGCGGTTTCGGCCTGCTGACGGAGATCCTCGGCCTCGGCGATGCGCTGGGTCAGTTCCTTGCGTTGATGTTCGGCCTCGTGGGCCTGCCGGGCGTGTTGCGCGGCGCGCAGATCTGTTTCGGCCGCGGCCAGGCGGTCGCGGGCGGCTTTCAGGATGTCTCGGGCCTGCACTGCCGCGCGCTCGGCCTCGGCCTGCGCGGTCTCGGCCTCTGCCTTCAGCGCTCCGGCGGCCTGCCTGGCCTGCGCCGCCTCGTCGCGTTCGGCCAGCGCGGCGCCACGCGCCTTGCGGCGGCTGTCCAATGCATCGAGCCGCAGGCGCGCGGTCTCGGCGGCCCGGGTGAGCGTATCGAGCTGCGCCGCGTGGCGTTCGGCATTGGCCTGCGCCTCTTGCGCCTCGGCCAGCCGGGACTTGCGGCGCGCGGCGGCCTCCGGCTCGGTCAGCTCTGCCAGTTCGCTGCGGGCGCGGGCGCGGGCGGTGAGATCGTGGCGAAGCTCGGCCACCAGCTGATCCAGCCTGTCATGTTCGGCCTGCAGCTCTTCGACCCTGTCCTGCGCCGCCTTCCAGGGGCCGGTCTTCAATGGCCGCCCGGTGGCGGTGGCATAGCGGCCCAGTTCCTCGCGGCAGCGTTTCAGCGCGGCATCCATGCGCGCGCCGCCGGTCATGGTGTCGACCTCTCCGGCGATCGAGGACAGCAGGTCGCGCCGTGCCTCGCGCGCCGTGTCCTGTGCCTTTTTCCCGCTCTCATCAAAGCCGGTCAGCCCCTGCCGCACCCAGAGAAGGCCGGCGGGCCCGCCCGCATCGGCGGCGGCCAGTTGCGAAATCCAGGCCTCGGCGGCATCGGCCTGGGCGATCAGGCGCCCGTCCTGCCAGACATGGGCGCGCGGTTTCGACAGCCACCGCTTGGCCAGGGTGAATCGCCCCTCGGGCGTCTCGATCTCGGCCAGCACCTCGGGCGCGCCCTTGGCATGGGGTTGAAGCGCCTTGATCTCCTTGCCGCTGCCGCCGTGAGCGGTGAAGAACAGCGCCTGCAACCCGTCGAAGAGTGTCGACTTGCCCTGTTCGTTCGGGGCGCTGAGCACGTTCAACCCATCGGCCAGCCCCTCGATCTGGACGGGCGCGGTGAAGCGGCGCAGGTTCTGGACGGCGATACGGCGAAGTTTCACGCGGTCTGCTCCGTCACATAGGCGTAAAGCCGGGCCAGCGCCTCGGCGGCGATGCCGCGATCCTCGGCGGAGAGGTCGGGGTTCTCGGCCTCGGTCTTGAGCGTCTCGGCGGCCCGGCGCAGGGCGCCCGCGTGGTCGATCGTGTCGAGATCGACATCGTCCAGAAGCGCGCCCAGGCCTTCGGAGTTCAGCGTCAGCCAGGCGAAATCCGGCGCGGCGGCGCTGACGGCGCGTGAGAGGTCCGCCCGCTGCGCCAGGCTGGCCCAGCCGGTGGCCCGTACCCGCATCAGCACGTCGCGGCGTCCGGTGGCAGGCAAAAGCGCCTCCAGCGCCAGAGAGGTCTCCAGCCCGGCTTGCACCGGCAATTCCGTTTCGGTCCACCAGAACTGGCCGGTCTCGACCTCCGTGACCTCTGGCGTGACGCCCGGGGCGTCGATGGTGACCGCCAGGCAAAGCCCGCGCCGCCCGTGCTTGAACCTGTCCTGTTCGGGCGTGCCGGGATAGTGCGTGCGGGCGTCGATCTGCAACCGTCCGTGCCAGTCGCCCAGCGCGAGGTAATCCAGATTTGCACGCGCCGCACGGTCTGGCGGGATATGCGCGCCCGTATCCTCGAAATCGGTGACGCCGCCGTGGGCGAGGGCGATGCGCTGTGCGCCCTCGGGCGAAGGCATGGCGCCAAGCCCCTCTGTCAGGTCGCGCCCGGGGGCGCGGTGGGTGACCGGAACGGGCAGCAGGCAGGCCCCATCGGCCATCATCCGGGGGGTGGCATCCATCAGGGGCCGCACGTTCGTCGGCGCCTCGGCCAACATCCGTTCCCAGAGCGGTTCCGCGTTGGCCAGGTTGTCATGGTTGCCGGGCAGTAGCCACCAGGTCAGGCCCGCATCCTCTGCCATCGCGGTCAGTGCCTGCCGCAGCACGGTCGGAGAGGGTGTGGCCGTGTCGAAGGTGTCGCCCGCCAGCAGGACATGCGCCGCGCCGGTATCGCGGGCAGCCTGCGCCAGTCGCGCGATGACGCCGTGACGCGCCTCCATCAGGCGTCCGCGGATGTTGCCATCCTCGGGCTGGGGGATATTGGCGAACCGGCGTCCCAGGTGCAGGTCCGAGGCATGGATGAAACGGAAGGCGGTCATGGCACTCTCTTTGGCCGCCACTCTTTCAGGGCGGCCCGCGGAGTGCAATCGGATCAGGGGCGAGGCGGGCAATACGCGCAATGCCGTTGCCAATCGTGTCGGGGATCAGGCTGTCGATTGGCATCTCTGGCGCTCCGTTGTGCGGGGGCACATTGGCGCCTGTCGGCGGGATTGGCCAGATCACCCGCAACAGGCGCTTTCCGGGCGCCGCATTATTCATCGCACGCCCCGCGTCTGCACGAATCCTGTGCGCGCCCGCCGAAAAACGGACCATCCGGTCAGAGATGCCGATTGCCCGGAACAAGGTGCGCTTTCAGGCTTTGCGCAAAGACACAAGAAACCGCGACAGAGAGGTCCCCCATGAAGTTCACTGCCCTTGCATGTGCCGCGGCCGGCACCCTTGCCGCGCCCGCCTTTGCCGAAAGCCACATGACCGAGGTCGCCTTTGGCACCAACTGGCTGGCCCAGGCCGAGCACGGCGGGTTCTACCAGTCCGTGGCGGATGGCACCTACGAGGCCTGCGGGCTCAAGGTCTCGATCCTGCCGGGCGGTCCGCAGGTGAACAACCGCGCGCTTCTGCTGGCCGGGCGGATCGACTACCACATGGGCGGCGACCTGCTGCAGGCCTTCAACGCCGTGCAGGAGGGCATCCCGGTGGTTTCCGTCGCGGCGATCTTTCAGAAGCACCCGCAGGTCATCGTCACCCACCCGGGCAAGGCCGAGACCTTCGAGGATCTCAAGGCGCTGGACCTGCTGATCGGCGACAACGGCTATCAGTCCTACTACCAGTGGATGATGGCGGCCTATGGGTTCACCCCCGAACAGCGCCAGCCCTATACCTTCAACCCCGGGCCGTTCCTGGCCAATGAGAATGCCGGGATGCAGGGCTACCTGTCGTCGGAACCCTATCTGGTGGAAAAGGAAGGCGGCTTTACGCCGGATGTCTTCCTGATCGCCGATGCGGGCTATTCCACCTATGCCACCACGATCGAGGTCATGGCCGACACGATTGCCCAGAAGCCGGACGAGGTGAGCTGTTTCGTCGATGCCTCGATCAAGGGATGGTACACCTATCTTTACGGCGACAACGCCGCGGCCAACGAACTGATCAAGGCCGACAACCCCGAGATGACCGACGACAAGATCGCCTTTGCCATCGAGAAGATGAAGGAAAACGGCATCGTCGATTCCGGTGACACGCTGGAGGCGGGGATCGGCGTCATCACCGACGAGAAGGTCGGTGACTTCTACGCCAAGATGGTCGAGGCCGGCGTGATCGGCGAGGTCGACTGGCAGTCCGCCTATACCACGGAGTTCGTGGGCAAGGGCGTGGGGATGGACCTGAAGTAAGGAAAGGCCCGGGCCGCGCCCCCACCGCGATCCGGGACAGCGATGCGATGACACCGTTCCGCCAACCCTTGGGCCAACGCCCTGAACTGCTCAGGATGGCGCAGGTGGAAAAGACATTCCACGGCGGCGTCGTCGCCTTGCGCAACATGAATCTGACCGTCAACGAAGGCGATTTCGTCTCGTTGCTGGGGCCATCGGGCTGCGGCAAGTCGACGGCACTGAAACTGGTGACGGGGCTGATGCAGCCGACGTCGGGTCGGATCGACTGGGCCGGAGAAGACGGCGCCGGTGAAAAAGGGGCAGGGGATCTGGGCGTGGTGTTCCAGGAACCGACGCTGATGCCTTGGGCGCGGGTCATGGACAATGTCTATTTGCCGTTCCGTATCCGGGGCGTGCCCTTTGCCGAGGTCCGCGACGAGGTGCTGGAGGTCCTGCGCCTGGTCGGGCTGGAGAAATTCCAGCGCGCCTTTCCGCGCGAACTCTCGGGCGGCATGAAGATGCGCGTGTCCATCGCGCGGGCGCTGGTCACGAAACCCCGGCTGATCCTCATGGACGAACCCTTTGCCGCGCTGGACGAGATCACGCGGTTCAAGTTGAACAACGACCTGTTGGCCTTGCGCGAAAAGATCGGTTGCACGGTGATCTTCGTCACCCATTCGGTCTTTGAAAGCGTCTTCTTGTCCGACCGCGTGGTGGTCATGGCGGCACGGCCCGGGCGCGTGATCGAGGAACTGACCGTGGACGCACCCTATCCGCGCAGCGAGGCGTTCCGCACCTCGGCGGAATATGCCCGCTATTGCCGCCTGGCGTCCAACGCGCTGCACCGCGCCACGGGAGAGGCGGCATGAGCGTGACGGACAGCAGGACGCCCCCCCTCGATCACGAGGAAGCCGCCCGCGCGCGCCGCGAACAGGTGCTGCGGATCGCCAAATGGACGCTGCCGTCGCTTGTCATGGTGCTGACGCTGCTGGGCTGGCATCTCTATGTCACGCTTTGGGAAGTGCCGCATTACATTCTGCCGGGGCCTTTGCTGGTGCTGGACAAGCTGATCGAGGACTGGGACCTCTTGTGGGCCGCCACGCTGACCACCGGGCGGCTGACACTGCTGGCGCTGGTCTTCGCGATCCTGGTCGGGGCTCTGCTGGCGGTGGCCTTTACCCAGTCGAAATGGATCGAGATGTCCTTTTTTCCTTACGCGGTGATCCTGCAGGTGACGCCGGTGGTGGCGATTGCACCGCTGTTGCAGATCTACCTGGACAGTCCCTTTGTCGCGGCGCTGCTCTGTGCCTGGATCGTGGCCTTTTTCCCGATCCTGTCGAACACGACGGTCGGGTTGAAAAGCACCGACCGCAACCTCGAGGACCTGTACACCATCTACGGGGCCAGCCGCTGGCAGCGGCTGCGCTATCTCGCGGCGCCCTCGGCCTTGCCCTATTTCCTGTCGGGCCTCAAGATCGCGGGCGGGCTGGCGCTGATCGGGGCCGTGGTGGCGGAATTCGTGATCGGCCGGGCCGGGACCGGGCTGGGCCTTGCCTCGACGCTTCTCGAGGCGTCCTACCGATTCAACTTCGGCAGGCTCTACGCGGCGCTGATCCTGATTTCCCTGATGGGGGTGACGATCTTTGCGGTCATGAGCCTGATCAGTTACCTCGCGCTGTTCCGCTGGCACGAAAGCGCGCTGAAAAAGGACGGTTGATGGATTTCACCTCTCTGCCGCACGGGGCCTTCACCCTGGCCAATGTCACCGTGCCCGCCTGCCTTGTCGGGCAGGAGGGCGACCTGGTGCGGATCGACATGGGGATCGAGGCAGGCCGCATCGCTTCGCCGGGGGGCGTGGCCGTGGACATGCGCGGGGCGATGGTCCTGCCGTGTTTCACTGACATGCACACGCACCCGGACAAGGGGCACATCTGGCCCCGCGCGTCCAATCCCGACGGCACCTTCATGGGGGCGCTGACCACCGTGCGCGCCGATCACGTCAACTGGAGCGAGGACGATCTGAAGGTGCGCATGGGGTTCTCTTTGCAGTGTGCCTGGGCGCATGGCACCAAGCAGATCCGCACGCATCTGGATTCGGCGGACGGGCAATACCTGCGCAGCTGGCCAGTGTTTTCCGACCTGCGCGAGACATGGACCGGTCGGATCGAGTTGCAGGCCGCCAGCCTGGTGTCCTGCGAGGCCTACGGCACCGAGGAATACCCCGAGATCGCGCGCACCGTGGCGGAACATGGCGGTGTACTGGGCATGGTCACCTACCCGGTGCCGGACCTCAAGGAACGCCTGCTGGGTCATTTCGCAACCGCAGACGCGCACGGGCTGGACGTGGATTTCCACACCGACGAGACGATGGATGCCAGTTCCGAAACCCTGCGCATGATCGCCGAGACGGTGCTGGAAACCGGCTACGGCGGCCGCGTCGTGGTGGGGCATTGCTGTTCGCTGTCCACCCAGGAAGAGGCGCGGGCGCTGGACACGCTGGATCTGTGCGCCAGGGCCGGTCTGCACGTGGTCAGCCTGCCGATGTGCAACCTCTACCTGCAGGACCGGGGCACCGGAACGCCGCGCCGCCGGGGCGTGACGCTGGTCCACGAAATGCGGGCGCGGGGCATTCCGGTCAGCTTTGCCTCCGACAACACGCGCGATCCGTTCTATGCCTATGGCGACATGGACATGGTCGAGGTCCTGCGCGAGGCCACCCGTATCGCCCACCTGGACCACTGCGAAACCGACTGGATCAAGAGCTTTACCCTGGCGCCCGAGGCGGCCTGCGGGTTTGGCGTCAGCTCGCTGGAAACGGGCGCACCCGCAGACCTGGTGATCTTTCGCGCCCGCGACTGGACCGAGTTCTTTGCCCGCCCGCAAAGTGACCGCATCGTGTTGCGCGGGGGCGAGGCCATCGACCGCAAGCTGCCCGACTATTCCGACCTCGACAACCTCTGGAAGACCTCATGACCGCAGACATCACCGCCGCCAAGGCCGCCCTGGCGCATCTGGACCTCGTCGATGCCGAAACCCCAGTGCGCGCCGCCTCGCGCGATTTCTTCTGGTACTCGCCGGTGCTGAAGGCGCGGCTGGATCATGTCACGGCGGATTTCGTTGTCCGCCCCCGGACCGAGGCCGAGGTGATCGAGGTCCTGAAAACCTGCTATCAGCACGACGTGCCGGTAACGACGCGGGGCGCGGGCACGGGCAACTATGGCCAGGCCATGCCCTTCGAGGGCGGCTGCGTCCTGCACCTGAACCGGATGACCGAGGTCAGGGAGATCGCGCCGGGCCGCGTGGTGGTGGAGCCGGGCTGCCTGCTCAAGGACCTGGATGCGGCCTGCCGCGAAACCGGGCAGGAAATCCGCATGTTCTCCTCCACCTGGGCGACGGCGACGATCGGCGGCTTCATCGCCGGCGGCTCGGGCGGGGTGGGATCGGTCACATGGGGCTCCTTGCGCGACCTGGGCAACATCATCCGCCTGCGCGTGGTGACGATGGAGGCCGAGCCGAGGGTGCTGGAATTCACCGGCGAGGAACTGGCGCGCGTCAGCCACGCCTATGGCACCAATGGCATCATCACGGAAATCGAGATGCCGCTGGCGCCGGCCTATGACTGGGTCGACATCTTTGTCGCCTCCGAGGACTTCGGCGCGGCGATGGCACTTGCCGACGATCTGGCGAACGAGGACGGCCTCCTGATCAAGCTGGCCAGCGTCTACGAGGCGCCCACGGCCCATGACTATTTCCAGCGCGTCCGCCCGCATGTGAGCGAAGATGATCACCTCGTCGGGCTGATGGTCGCACCGCACAGCATGGACGGGTTCCTGACCTTTCTCGCCCGGCGGCCCGGGGTGCGGATGATCTATCGCTCTGACGATCACGACTGGCCGCGCGGGCCGGGGCCGGTCTTTGAATACGGCTGGAACCACACGACGCTGCGCGCGCTGAAGGTGGACCCCTCGATCACCTATCTGCAGGTGCGCTATGGCTTTCCCGACCACCGCGCGCTGGTCGAGGAGATCCGGGACACCTTTCCGGGCGAATGCATCCAGCATCTCGAAGCGATCCGGGCACATGGCAAGGTCGGCTTTGCCGGGCTGACGCTGGTCAAGTTTTCGACCGAGGAGCGGCTGGACGAAATCATCCGCATCCACGAGGAAAAGGGCGCGCTGGTCTTCAACCCGCATCGTTACACGCTGGAAGAAGGCGGGCGGCAGACGGTGGACGACGTGCAGCTGGCCTTCAAGCGCGAGGCAGACCCCAAGGGCCTGCTGAACCCCGGCAAGATGATCGCCTGGGACGATCCGGACTGGGCCTACGAACGCATGTATGCCTATCCAAGGATGCAGGCGGCGGAATGAGACGGCACGGGAAAGGGGAGGGGCGCTGCCCCTCTGGCGCCTGCGGCGCCATTCACCCCGGGGGTATTTTGGCCAAGAAGAAGCAGGGGGCGCGGTGAGATGCGGGCGCTTGTGCTTTTTGCCCATCCCTGTCCGGAAAGCCTGTCCGCGGCGCTGCATGCGCGCGTCGTCGAGACGCTGACGGCCCGCGGCTGGGAGGTGGACGATTGCGACCTGAACGCCGAAGGCTTCGACCCGGTGCTGAGCGAGACCGAGCGGCGCGGCTATCACGAGGTGCCGGCGAACCTGGGGCCGGTGGCGGCGCATGTCGAGCGGTTGCGCGCGGCCCAGGCGCTGGTGCTGGTCTTTCCGGTCTGGAACTTCGGCTTTCCGGCCATTCTCAAGGGATATTTCGACCGGGTGTTCCTGCCCGGCGTCTCGTTCCGGCTGGAGGACGGGCGGGTGAAGCCGAACCTGACTCATATCAGGCGGCTGGCGGCGGTCACGACCTATGGCGGCACCCGCTGGCGGGCCTTCATGGCGGGCGACCCGCCGCGCAAGATCGTGCGCCGGGCGGTCTGGCATGTCACGCGGCCTGAAAAGACGCGCTATCTTGCTCTTTATGGCATGAACCGGGCCACGGAGACACAGCACGCGGGGTTCCTGGACCGCGTGGAACGCGAGATGGAGCGGTTCTGACGTGCGGGCCCTGGTGGTTTACTGTCATCCCTCGCCCGAAAGCTTTACCGCGGCGGTGCGGGACACGGTGCTGTCGCGGTTGGAGGCGCGAGGCGCCGAGGTGCGGATACAAGATCTTTATGCGCGGGGCTTTGACCCGGTTCTGGCCCCCGATGAATGGGCCGGCTACCTGGACGAACCGGGCAACCGGGTGCCGGTGGCGGAGGAGGCGGCGGACCTGCGATGGTGCGACACGCTGATCTTTGTCTACCCGACCTGGTGGTACGGTCTGCCCGCCCTGCTGAAAGGCTGGCTGGACCGGGTGATGCTGCCCGGCGTGGCCTTCGAGATGCCGAAAGCGCCGGGTGAGACCATCGCGCCCGGGCTGACGCAGGTCACGCGGCTGGGGGTCTTTACCACCTGCGGGGCAAGCTGGTGGCTGACGCGCTGGATCGGTGCGCCAGGTCGGCGGACGCTTTTGCGCGGTGTGCGCCTGCTCTGTGCGCCGCGTTGCCGTACCGCCTTTGCCGCGCATTACCTGATGGACAGTTCCACGCAGGCCAGCCGCGCCCGACACCTGGCCCGGCTGGACCGGGTGCTGGACAGGTTCCTTGCATGACGACGGCGGCAGGCATGATCCCGGTTCTGGACTGGTCACGGTACGAGGACGATCCCGAAGGCGTCAGCGCCCGTCTTGGCGCGGCCTGCCGCAACAGCGGGTTCTTTTGCCTGGCCGGGCACGGGGTGCCGGAAGATGCGATCGCGAGGATCTTCGACGAGGCCGCGCGGTTCTTTGCGCTGCCGGAGGCGGAAAAGGCGGCGCTGGACATCGCGCTTACGCCGCACAACCGGGGCTGGGCCAGGATGGGCAGTGAGCGCCTCGACGAGACCTCGGGGCAGGTGGACCGCAAGGAGGCCTTCAACATCGGGCTGGACCTTGCGGCGGACGATCCCCGTGTGCTGCGTGGAGACCCCTTTCGGGGTGTGAATGTCTGGCCCGATCTGCCCGGGTTTCGTGAGACCCTGCTCAACTACTATGACCATGCCTGGCAGCTTGGCGTGGCGCTGCACGGGGCTATCGCGCGGGATTTCGGGCTGGCCCCCGGCTATTTCGCGCCGCATTTCACCGCGCCGATGGCGACGCTGCGGCTGTTGTCCTATCCGCCCGGCAGCGGTGCGGAGGGAGAGGTCGGCGCAGGGGCGCACAGCGACTACGGGTCGATCACCCTGCTCTTGACCGATGGCGAGCCGGGCCTGCAGGTGCAGGCCCTGTCCGGGGATTGGATCGACGTGCCGCATGTGCCGGGCGCCTTTGTCGTCAATATCGGCGATTGCCTGATGCGTTGGTCCAACGATCTGTACCGATCCACGCCGCATCGCGTGCTGCCCCCGGCGCGGGCGCGCAGGTCGGTGGCCTTTTTCCTGGACCCGAACCCGGACAGTGTGATCGCCGCCCTGCCGGGCACGGGATCGCCACGCTACTCGCCGATCACCGGGGCCGCGTACCTCCGGTCTCGGCTGGACGCCACATACAAGGGAGATTGAGGCTTGAGACGACTGGACTGGACCGAACGGCGCGCACCGGACTTCGAGGCCGTGGACCCGATGAAGACCATCGCCGTGCTGCCCACGGCGGCGGTGGAACAACACGGGCCACATCTGCCGGTGGGCACGGACACGATGATCGCGGACTACATGCTGTCGTTGCTGCGCGAGACATGCCCCGAGGACCTGGACCTGGCGATCCTGCCGGTCATGGCGGTGGGCAAGTCGAACGAGCATCTCTGGGCGCGGGGCACCTTGACGCTGAGCGCGGCAACGGCCCTGGCCGCCTGGACGGAGATCGGCCTGTCCGTGGCGCGCGCGGGCGTGCGCAAGATCGTCATCGCCAATTCGCATGGTGGCAACCTGGACCTGATCTCTATCCTGTCGCGCGAGCTGCGCGTGCAGGCCGGGATGCTGGCGGTCAAATGCCAATGGGGGAATTTCGGCCACCCCGAGGGGATGTATTCCGATCATGAACGGCGCTTCGGCATTCATGGCGGCGATGTCGAGACCTCGATCATGCTGGCCTGCCAGCCGCAGTGCGTGGACATGAGCCGGGCCGAGAACTTCCGGTCGGCCGCAGAGGGCGCCGCGATCCCGCCCACGGGACCGATCAGCCGGGGATGGATCGCCTCGGATCTCAACCCGGCGGGGACCGTGGGCGACGCCTCTGTCGCGACGGCGGAAAAAGGCGCGGCAACCGCACGGCACCAGGTGGCGGGGTTCATCGAGATGCTGCGAGAGGTGGAGGCGATGGCGCTACCCTCAACGCCTGCGAGCCTCTGATTTATTTTAAATCAAAGGATTGGGAGGAAAACTTCACCTGCTATCAAAGCCGGTAGAACCGCTTGGCCGTACCGCTGAACACCTGCGCGCGGTCCGCCTGTGACAAACCGGTGGTCAGCCGCAGTGCCTGCGCGTGCCAGTCGGCATAGTCGCAGCGCAGGCGGGCCACCGGCCAGTCCGATCCCCACATGACGCGCTGCGGCCCAAAGACCGACAGGATGTGATCGACGTAGGGCGCGAGCAGATCATCCGACGGCAGTTCATCGGCCTCGGTCACGAGGCCCGACAGCTTGCAGAAGGCGCCGGTTTCTTGGGCTAGGCGGGTCATGCCCTCCGCCCAGGCGTGGAAACTGTCGTCGGAATGGCTGCGCAGTTGCGGTTTCAGGCAATGATCCAGCACCACCCGCATGTCGGGATAGCGGTTCAGCAGCTCCAGAAAGGGCGCCTGGTGCCGGGGAAAGCCAAGCGCGTCGAACGTCAGGTCCATCTCGATCAGGGCGTCAAAGGCCCATTGCACCTCTGGCTTCAGCATCCAGAGGTCGTCGGGAAGGTCCTGGATCATGGGGCGCACACCGGCGAATTTCGGATGCCTGGAAAGACGTTGCAGGGTGTTCTTCTGATCGGGATCCTCGAAGTCGATCCAGCCGACGACCTTGGCCACATGCGGCGTGCAATCGGCGATGCCCAGCAGGTACTCGGTTTCGGCCATCGTGGGCGCCGCCTGGACCAGGACCGTGCGCGTGACACCCGTCGCCTGCAGACCCGGGGCAAGGTCTGCCGGGTGATAGGGGACGCTCAGCACCGGGTCATCAGCGGGCATCCAGCCATAGTCGCCGCGCGCGGGATGCCAGAAATGGTGATGGGAATCGATATGGTCCATGTCCGCCTCCGTCAGAGAACAAGCCGGTGATCGGTGCGCGGGACCCGGCGCAGCGTGTCCGGGCCCGGGTGGGCGGGGCGCGGGGGCAGGGTGACAGGCTGTGCCTGGCCCGTCCTCATGCCCTCTTCGATGGCGCGCATGATCGCCACATCGGCCAACCCTTCGGCGCCGTCATCCTCGGGCCGCTGCCCCCTCCGGATGCAGTCCGAGAAATAGGCGGTCTGCGCGCCGAAATGATCGCAGTCGGGCACTACGATGCGGTCTTGCGGCACCCCGGCGGCGCGCTGGGTTAGCGCAACGTCGGTTTCGAAACGGAACGCCGGAGAGACATCCAGCGTGCCTTTCGTACCCAGAACCGTATAGCTGTCCTGCTCATCCGTGCCGAAACTGGCGATGAACTGCGCCAGCCGTCCGCGCGGGAAACGCAGGGTGACGGCCACGCTTTCCTCGACCTCGGAAAACCGCGGGTCGCCGTCGCCATGCGAGCCCATAGCGGCAACCTCCGTGGGTTCATCGCCAAAGACATGGCGGGCGGCGTTCAGGCAATAGACGCCGATGTCCTGCAAGGGGCCGCCCCAGTGTTCCGCCCGCAAGCGGTGGTTGTCCGGTGCCGACTGGAACCCGAAGACAGAGGTAAAGACGCGCGGATCGCCGATCTCTCCGCGCCGGATGCGCTCCAGCACCTCGACGGTGCCGGGTTCGTGGTGCAGGCGGTAGGCGGTCATCAGGTAGGCACCCGAGGCCTCTGACGCGGCGATCATCGCCTGGCATTCGGCCACCGTGGGGGCCAGCGGCTTTTCCACCAGCGCATGTTTTCCGGCCTTCAGAGCGCGGATGGTGTAATCCGCATGCAGCGAGTTCGGCAGCGCGATATAGACCGCGTCAATGCGATCCGAGGCCAGCAGAGCGTCGTATTCATCGTAGGGCAGCACCTCGGGGATGCCGTGGAAATCGGCCAGTTTCCGCGCCGCATCCGTGCTGCCGCTGACGATGGTCGCGACTTCGGAATTATCGGTCTGGGCCACTGCCGGAAGAAAGGCGATCTGAGAGATCCAGCCTGCGCCGACGACCGCGTAACGTACCCGTTCCAATCACTTTCTCCCATGTATACGGGGGGCACCCCGTGAAAACGGCGGCGCAGGGATGCGCCGCCGTCCTGTCACATCAACCGGCGATCACTTTACGCAGGTGTCGATGTTTTCGTTGTTGCAGACGTCCAGCCCGGTAAAGATCGGGTCGTCCACGTCCTTGCCCTCGGCGATGTCCTTGAGGATGTACATCGCCTTGTAGCCCATCTCGTAGGGGCGCTGACCGACCAAGCCATTGCCCAGCCCGTCCTTGGTCTGGGCGATCTGCATCGGCAGCGTGTCGGCCACGACGATGGTCAGATCGCCGCTGTCCATCTCTGCCTTGTAGGGCTCGGCGGCGTTGCGATAGGCGTTGTCGAACCACTGGGTAAAGGCACCGGTCGACAGGAAGGCCGTCAGGTCCGGGTTAGCCGCCAGGATGTCGGTCAGGCCCTGCACGGCGACGTTACCGTCGTCGTTGGTGATCAGCGGGCAGCCCGCGATCTCTGTCCAGCCGTTGTCACCGTCCAGCGGGCGGCCCGGAGGATCGCCCAGCTCGGCCCCGGCCAGGGTTTCCCGTGCGCCCAGCAGGCGCTCGTTGTGGTTTGCCGCGGCGGCGCCGCCGGTCTGCAGGCAGATGGTGCCGCCGTCGGGGTGACGCGCCATGACCAGTTCCGCCAGGTGCACGCCGATGTTGTAGTTGTTGGTGCCGACGTAGGTGGTGCGCAGGGCCTGGTCCTCGGGCAGCAGGTCCGAGTCCCAGGTCATCACGGGGATGCCCGCATCCGCCGCGGCGCGCAGGACCTTGGCCATCGCGGGCGCGTTGGAGGGCGCCACGGCGATCCCGTCGACACCCTTAGTGATGAGGTCCTGCACGATCTGGATCTGCTCCAGCTCTGTGTGTTCGCCGGGGCCGATGTATTCGCAGGTCACGTCGTCCAGCTCTTCCTGAGCGGCGTAGCAGCCGTCGCGGGCAAGGTCGAAGAACGGGTTGTTCATCGCCTTGGGTACGAGGGCAAAGGTGTAGCCCCCGTGGCTTTCTGCGAAGGCCGGTGCGGCAAGCGCCCCGATCAGCGCGGTCGCGGTCAGCAGTTTCTTCATGTCTTTCTCCTCCCTGAGTTTCATGAAGTGAGGGGCTTATTTGCCCCCTCGATTGCGGAGCTGTTCCAGCAGGACTGCAAGAATGAGGAACAACCCGACAAAGAATTGCTGCCAGAGCGCCGGGATCCCGGCGAGCAGCAGCGAATTGCGGATCAGTTCGACCAGCGCGGCCCCGATGGGCGCGCCAAGGGCGTAGACGATGCCCCCCATCAGGTTGGCGCCGCCGATGACGCTGGCCGCGATGACGTTGAGCTCATAGGTGGCGCCCATGCCGTTGGTGGCCGATCCGGTGTAGCCGATGAACATGAAGGCCGCGATGCCGGTACAGATCGAACAGACCATGTAGACCGAGACGATCACGCGCTCGACCGGGATGCCCGAGAGTTTCGCCGCATGGGCGTTGCCGCCGATGGCGATGACCCAGCGGCCCCATTCCGAGTAGCGCCAGACCCAGAGGAAAAACAGCGTCATCACGGTCAGCACCCAGACGACATTGGGCACGCCCAGCATGCTGCCGCCGCCGATCCATTCAAAGAGCTCCTGGTCGGGGCCGAACTCGTAGACCATCTTGTTGTTGGAAATCACCATTGCGATCGACCGCGCCATCGCCAGCATTCCCAGCGTCACCACGAAGGGCGCCAGCCGGACATAGGCGATCAGCACGCCATTGATGAGTCCCACCAGCGCGGCGGTGCCGATGCAGGCGACAAAGCCGATCTCGACGCTCCACCCGGCCTGTAGGACCAGCGCCAGGTTGATCCCGCAAAGCCCCAGCAGCGAGCCGACCGAAAGGTCGATGCCCGCGGTGCAGATCACCGCCGACATGCCCAGCGCCATGATGCCGAAGAAGGCCATGTTGCGGGTGATGTTGAAGAGGTTGCGTTCGGTCAGGAAGGCGTCGGAGACGAAGGTCATGACAAACCCGATGGTGAGGATCGCCACGAAGACCCAGAAGGGCTGAGTGCGGATGATGGCGCCGATGCCCGAGACCTCGCGCCGAGAGGTGATGCTGTCGTCGATGGCCGCGTGATCCACCGGCGTCTGCGCGGTCTTGTCATGGGCGTCTTGCGGTGTGTTCGTGCTGTCGGTCATGCTGCCTCGATGGCTCCGATGATGAGGCCCGTGACTTCCTCGGGGCTGGTGTCGTCGATGCGCTTGTCGGCCACCTTGGTGCCGCGGCGCAGGACGGCAACCCGGTCGCAGACCTCGAAGACGTCGGGCATCCTGTGACTGACCAGGATCACCGCGTGGCCGGTGGATTTCAGACGTTTGATGAGGTTGAGAACCTCGGCGACCTGGCGGACGGAAATTGCGGCGGTGGGTTCGTCCATCAAGACCAGTTTCGGATCGCTGAGGCGGGTGCGCGCGATGGCCACCGCCTGGCGCTGGCCGCCGGACATCTGTTTCACCAGATCGCGGGGGCGGGTTTCCGATTTCAGCTCGGAAAACAGTTCGCCAGCCTTCTGGTACATGGCGTTGTAGTTGAGACTGCGGAACGGCCAGATGCCCGACTTGATCTCACGCCCCAGAAAGACATTGGCCGCCGCCGTCAGGTTGTCGCAAAGCGCGAGGTCCTGGTAGACGATCTCGATCCCGTTGTCGCGCGCATCGAGGGGGCGGGTGAAATGCACCGGGCTGCCGTCGATGCGGATCTCGCCGGTGGTCGGAGGGAAGTTCCCCGCGATGATCTTCATCAGCGTGGATTTCCCGGCCCCGTTGTCGCCCATCAGGCCGATCGCCTCGCCGGGGGCAATGCTCAGATCGACCCCGTTCAGCGCGTGGATGGCGCCGAAACTCTTGGTGACCTGTCTGAGCTCCATCAGGCTCATGCGCAGCTTCCTCCCTTGTCCGCACGACGTTTGGTCCGCCATCAAGGATGGCCGGCAAATTCCTGTCAGGGCTGGGTAAACCGCCCCGTCAGGTGGCGCCCGGATGGGCGCGCCGATGTCTGTGCGTCTGTGCCGCCTTTGCGGCGGCATCCTCCCATTTGTGTACGTGAGTATGCCCAGTTACCGCTAAAGCTAAAACCCTCTAGACAGGCAAAAAATGATGTGAAAACCATCAGTCATGCGGTGATCCAGCCCCTTGGATGCCGTCGGGAGGAGACCGGAAGATCACCGGACAGGACGCCAAAAGCGGATGGAAGGGACCGACGATCCAGCAGGTCGCCGAAGTCTCCGGCGTGGGCGTCGCCACCGTGGACCGGGTGCTGAACAACCGACCCGGCGTGCGGGAAAAGACGCGCCAGCGCGTGCGGGCGGCCTTTGACAAGCTGCGGCTGGAACGGCTGAACGCGCCTTCGCTGCGTATCGCCCTGCATTGCGAGTCCGGCGAAAGCTTCAACGCGGCGGTGGAAACGGCTGTCCAGAAACTGCACCGCAAGGAGCCGGGGATCACCCTGAGCAGCACCTATGCGGTGACCAATGACCTTGACGCCAATCTCTTTGCGGCCGACCTGCTGGACCAGGGCAAGGGAGCGGACGGCAGCATCGTGGTTGCCCGCGAACACCCGGCGATCAACAGCGCCATCCGCCAGTTGCGCCGCTTGGGCAAGCCGGTGGTTTGTCTGACCACGGACCTGCCCAGTTCCCGCCGCAGCGCCTATGTCGGCAATGACCAGTCAGAGGCGGGGGCCGTCGCCGCGCAAGTCATCGGTCGCGCGCTGCCGCGCGTGCCCGGACAGATCCTGCTGATCATGAGCGTTGCCTACCGGTGCCAGAAAGAGCGCGAGATGGGTTTTCGCAGGGTCCTGCGCGCGGGCTTTCCCCACCTGAGGATCGAGGAACGCCTGTTCACGGACGAACGCCCCGAGACCATGCGCAGCCAGCTGGTCAGCCACTTTGAAAGCAACGGTGTGCCGCCCGCGATCTACAACGTGGCCGGGGCCAACCGCGGCGTGGCGCAGGCGCTGGACGTGACCGGCGAGGCGCCCGCGACGCTTTTTGTCGGGCACGAGCTGACTCCGGTCACGCAGCGGCTCTTGCAGGCGGGGACGATGGATTTCGTGGTCTCCCACGACTTCGAGGCGGAACTGACCCAGGCGGTGCGCTGGATCACCGATTCCCGCAATGGCGTCGAGAGCGAGCCCGCGCCTTCGCAGATCATGCTGCACACCCGGTTCAACTGCTCTGTGTGACGTTTCGCATCTCACCGAATACAATCAAGAGCTGATCAATCTCGTATCATTTCAATCCGCGTTCGCCAGTGTTGCGCAAAAACATGCATGGATTGTCATTATTTGATTCATATCAATGCTACGTTCGAAATTTCCCGAAAATATCCCGAAACTATTATATGTAGCCCGTGGCATATGTTCCGGTAGTTCCCGCCCCGAAACCGTATCAAGAGATAATGATCATGGCCGATACCCCGACCATCACGAACCCGACCTACACCACCACGCACGTCTTCAGCACCGATGACGTCACCGGCACGTTCGACGGTCTGACGCAGGGTGATGTCCTGCCCGGCGAAGCGCCGGTCGTTGATTTCACCGCCACGCCGATGGTGACCAAGGAAGGGGTCATGCTGTATCCCGTGGACAGCGAATTCGGCTTCTACGTCACCGATTTCGTCGGTGCCGAGGAAAAGATCCGTGACTACGATTATGCCGAAGGCTGGGTCGGCGACCTGACCGGCCCGGCGGGTGAACAGCTGGGCATCGTCGTCTCGGATGCGCCGACCGACAGTTTCCGCACACCCGCCGTACTGGGCACCTGGCTGTCCGGCCTTGGTTTCAACACCGTGAAGGCCTCGACCGAGCACTACTCGGTCATGCAGAACATCCTGTCCGATCAGAAATACCCGGACGATCCGGACGCGGTCTATCAACTGGACGACAATCTGATCCTGCTCAGCCAGAATCCCGACTGGGACGGGCAGTACGTGTCCGACCTTCTGGCGGATCCGGTGACCTACGGTGTGACCGACCGCAACGATGACGGCGTGCTGGACATCCGCGACCTGCTCAACCCCAATGAATCCACCATCGAATACGACATTGCCTATAGCACCGACTACTCGGTGACGCTCAAGGACGACGGCAAGCTGCTGTATCGCTGGGGGAACACGGTCAAGCGCCCGAACGACATCCGCCTTGAGGCGACGATGGACCTGCCGGACGAGTGGAGGGACACCGATCCGGACAACGGCCTCATTCCGCTCTACAAGGTGACGGCCGCGGAATTGGTGACCAACCACACGATCACCAACAACCCCAACGACCAGATCCGGCCCGAGGACTTCGAGAACGAGGCGGCGATCGGCAAGCTGCCGACCTATACCATCATCACGGACTACAACCTTGACGGCAACGGCCCGCGCGAGGTCTGGGTGACGACCGACGACTATTATGCCGGCGACGGCACGCTGTACCCGGCAGGAACCATCCTCAAGGACGAATGGCTGGCCCAGCAGGCTGCGGTTTCTTCGCTTGCGGCGGGCGGTCTGGCCTCCGAGGACCTGCTGGAAGGCTATACCAACGCCTGGTACACGACGATGGACCGCGAACCCTTCGAGGCGGACTTCGACGCGAACGGCGACTACATCTCTGGCCCGCGCTGGCGCCTGCAGACCGACAAGTACGGCCAGGACCTGCCCGGCGTCGTGATCCCGATCGACCCCAGCGACCCGCTGCCCATCACCAGCGATGAGGTGAAATACGAGGTTGGCGCCGATGACACGACCGTCATCAACCTGCTCGATTGGGGCCTGCCCGTTTCGCCGCTGTCGATCAGCGCTGGCTGGCAGAACAACTCTGGCCTGGCCACCGCGAACGGTCTGAACATGACCGACGGGTTCGACGTGGCTTTCTACATCAAGGGCGACATCAAGCCGGCCACCCTCTATGACACCACGCTGCTGATGGAATATGAGGAAATCCCGATCCACGACGAGGCCGTCGCAATCAACGGCACCGCCGAGGCGGATCACCTCGTGGGGCAGGGGGGCAACACCTTCACCGGCGGCGACGGTGACGACCTCTTTGTCCTGTCCTATGGCAAGGACGGCGACACCGTCTTCGCCACCAGCACAATCAATGACTTCATCGACGGCGAGGACGTGATCGGCCTGATCGACCTGGGTGTGAACGACGTCAACTTCGACTCCAAGATCACCCAGACGGTCGTGGGCGGAAACCTCGAGATCTCGATCGACGGCAACCGCATCGCGGTGCTGGCGGGCGTCACCGAGGAACTGACGATCGAGGACTTCCTGCTGATCAACCGCGCGCCGGACGTGCCAGTGGACGGCACGAGCGGCGACGACCTTCTGGTCGGGACGCCGGGTGACAACGTCATCGACGGCATGGAAGGCAACGACACCATCCTGGGCCAGGGCGGAGAGGATGTCCTGCTGGGCGGTGCCGGCGATGACGAACTGCTGGCAGAGCCGGTCGATCCCGTCTTTGACGCCGCGGCCAACCAGGTGTTCCGCATGTACCAGACCGCCTTCGACCGCCTGCCGGATCGTCCGGGCCACTTTGGCTGGACCTCTGCCGTGGTCGCGGGAACGCTTGACCTCACGGACATGGCGCAGGCCTTCCTCAACTCGGCAGAGGGCGTTTCGACCTACGGTGCCCTGACCAACACCGAGTTCGTGACAGCGATGTACGAAAACGCGCTGGATCGTGCACCCGACGGCGGGCTTGCGGGCTGGGTCGCGCTGCTGGATGGCGGCACCTGGACCCGCGCGGATGTCATGGCCTTCTTCGCCGACAGCCCCGAGGCGATTGCCAAGACCAGCCCCGTGGCGCTGGAATATTCGCAGGCGGGTTATCAGCAGGACTACACCGACGAGGCCTATCGCCTCTATGTCGGGGTCACCGGCGAGGAACCCTCTGTTTCGGTCATCGAGTCTCTGACGATGGACCTGGCCGAAGGCGCCACAATGCTGGACGTGGCGACCGAGCTCTTTGCATCGGACGCGGCGACGGCGCTTTATGGCGGCACCACGAACGTCGAGTTCGTCGAGCTGGTCTACCAGACCCTGCTGGAGCGGGGTGCCGATCCGGTGGCACTCAGCCTCTGGCCGGCGCAGCTGGACGCGGGCACGATGACTCGTCCGCAGGTGATCTCGATCCTTGCCAAGGGCGCGGGCGCGGTCAACGCACAGGCGGACGATCTTTTGGACCACATGCGCGCGCTTGGCCAGGACGACCTGCTGGCCGGCGGAGCGGACGACGACCTGCTGTTCGGCGGTGTCCTCTCCGACACCTTCCAGTTCGACGCCTCCGAGCCGGGCAATGACCAGGTGGTCGGTGTCGAGGCCTGGGACATGATCGAGTTCGTCGGCTTCGGTTACGGCACCGCTGCAGAAGCCCGCGCCAACATGAGCCAGGTGGGCAATGACGTCGTGTTCACCGACCAGGGTGAAACCATCGTCTACCTGAACACCGCCCTGGGCGAGATCACCGAGGACATGATCCTGGTCTGAGGCGCATGACCCTGGAAAAGCAAAGTGCCGCGCGTTTGCGCGGCACTTTTTTGTCTGCTCCGGGATCCGGTTCCGCCATGGCGCGCCCAGTGGCGGCTGACCGCGCGGTTCAGGTCTTGGATCACCTCAGAGACGATGCAGGACACATTCTCCTGCGAGACGGCACTTTCCGAGATCGCCTCGATCGAGCTGGACGTCCGATCCAAAGAGGATACGATTTCCTCGAAACTTTGCAGGGCGCTGCGCGTGCGTTCGGTGCCCTGGTTCACCCGCTTGCTGGAAATGACGATCAACTAGCCAATCTCCCGCGCCGCCTTCGAGCTGCGCTCGGCCAGCTTGCGCACTTCGTCGGCCACCAGGGAAAATCCCACCCCGTGTTTGCCGGCCCGCGCGGCCTCGATCGCGGCGCCAAGGCATTCGAGGCTCTGGTTGGCGTTCAGCGAGGTGGCATTCGAGGGTTCGCGCGAGTCGCGGGAGGAATCCCCTATCCGGTGGATCGTCCCCGAGAGTTCCGTGACCACCTCGTTCGCGGTCATGGTATGCCCGTCGAGGTCGAACGGGATGATCGGCTGGCTGCGGTCGATGGCACGGAGAAGGTTGCCGGTGTCCAGCTCGTTGAGCTTGCGTTCGGTCACGTCCATAGCGAATTTCACCACCTTGACCGGATGGCCGGCGGTATCGAGGATCGGGTTGTAGGTGGCCTGGATCCAGACCTCCTTTCCCGCCTTGGTGATGCGTTTGTATTCGCACTGGTGATAATCGCCCGCGCTGAACGCGCTCCAGATTTCGTGGTAATGGTTGGACTTGGCGTAGGCCGGTTCGCAGAAGATCCTGTGATGCTTGCCGGTCACCTCCTTCTCGGAATTGCCCGTCAACTCCAGGTAGCTGGCGTTTGCATATAGGACGGTGCCATCGGCGTCGAATTTCACCAGTCTCAGGCCGTGTTCCGCCGCCTCCGCGATGGCACTGGCCCGCAGGGTGTTACTGCTGTCGGTGGCCGGGCGCGGCGCGGTTTCGCCGATCAGCAGAACCTCTGCCGGGTCGGTGTCCGGCAACGGCACAAGCCGACCTGACAGGGACTGTCCGCCCGGCAGGGCCAGCGTGATCTCCCGCACGTCTCAATTGGCGCCGAGCGCCGCGATCAGCGGCCCGGTCTCGGCAAAAAGCGTATCGGAGGCTAGGGCAGGCGTGTGCGGCGCGGCAGCAACTCTCGCATCCGGGGCGAGACCGCACTGATGCGACCGTCTGCAACTCTCAGGCGCAGCGCGCAGCTGGAAGTCACGATGTCCTGGCACAGGTCCGAAAGGGATAGTCCGTCCGTAAAATTGGTCATGCTTCGAATTCCTTCGATACCCGCGAGACGGGCCAAAACCCTTGGTCGATTGTGCCGGAGGCTAAGGCGAAGGGTCTTTCGAATTCATGAAGCCGGACATTTCTTGGCCTGCGTGGGCATTGTGCCGGGGACCGCCCAAGCGGTCAGAAACCTGTCACACCGTGTCGAACCGTTGTCGCGCGGCGACGATTTCGGGCATGCCGGTTTCGGCCCAGTCCACCAGCGCAAGCAGGTGCGGCAGGAACCCCTCGCCAAGCGCAGAGAGACTGTAGGTCACGCTGGGCGGCTTGGTGTCGAAGACCTCGCGGCGCAGGATACCGTCACGTTCGAGATTACGCAGGGACTGCGTCAGCATCCGCTTGGATATATCGGGCAGGGCGCGCAGCAACTCGTTGAACCGCATCGGTTTTCGACCAAGCTCCAAAAGGATCAGGACGGGCCACTTGGCCGAGACATGGTCCAGCACCTGGCGCACGGGGCAATTGCCCGGTTCAAACCCCTGGTCCTTCCAGTCCTGCAATTTTCGCGCGCTCACCTGGGCCATCTCTAGGTTCCCTTTTTGTGACCTTGTTCCGAAAACCTGCCTCCTTACGTGGCGGCATATAAGTCTCTAAATGAGACCTGTATTCGATTCGAGACCTGAAAGGAACGACAATGACGACTTACCTGGTTACCGGCGCATCGGGGCAGCTTGGGCAACGCGTGGTAGACCACCTGCGCAACCTTGTCCCTGCCGAAGACATCATCGCGCTGGTGCGCTCCAACTCGGCCCAAGAGGCGTTCGAGGCCAAGGGGATCGCCACCCGCACGGGCGATTACGAGGACCTGGAAAGCCTGAGCCAGGCCTTCGACGGGGTCGACCGGCTGTTGCTGATTTCCTCGTCGGAGGTCGGCAAGCGCGCGGATCAGCACCGCAACGTGCTGGAGGCGGCAAGGGATGCAGGCGTGGGGTTCGTGGCCTATACCTCTATCCTGAACGCGGATAGCGGCGGCATGGCGCTGGCGCAGGAACACAACGCCACCGAGGCCGCGCTGCGCGAGAGCGGTCTGCCGCATGCGATCCTGCGCAACGGCTGGTACTCCGAGAACATCGCCGGGACCGCGCCGCAGGCATTGGAGATGGGACAGCATTTCGGGGCGGCGGGTGACGGGCGCTTTGCAACCGCGTCGCGGCAGGACTTCGCAGAGGCCGCGGCGGTCGTACTGGCCGGTGAGGGCCATGAGGGCAAGACCTATGAACTGGCGGGCGACACGGATTTCAGCCTGTCCGACTATGCCGCGCTGTTGAGCGATGTGTCCGGCAAACCGGTGACCTATGTGAACCTCGACGAGGCCAGCTATACCGGCGCGCTTGTCGGCGCGGGTCTGCCCGAGGGATTTGCCGCGATCCTGGCCGACAGCGATGCGCGCGCCGCGTCCGGGGCGCTGACCACGCAGAGCCGCGACCTGTCCCGCCTGATCGGGCGTCCGACGACACCGATGCGCGAGACTCTGAAGGCCATGCTGGGCTGACGTCCGCTTGCACCGGGATGGCAGCGGTGCGCAGCCATCCCGGGCCTCACAGATTGCCGTTGCGGCGAATGTCCTCGGCGGCAAATTCGATCAATGCCCGGATCTTGCGCGGCAAGGCGCGGCCTTCGAGGTAGATGGCGCTGACGGGGACGGATTCGCTCGGCACGTCCTGCAGGATCGGCACGAGGCGGCCTGCCTCCAACGCATCTTCCAGCGCAAATCGCGGGCCATAGCAGACGCCCAGTCCCTCGGCGGCCAGTTGCATCGCCGCGCTGGCGGAATTCACCTGGAACCGCCCCTGCACCTCGACCACTTCCTCGACCCCATCGGGGCGGAACACCCAGCGGCGCGGCGCGCGGCGATTGGTGTCAAGGATGCAAGGGTGTTGCCTGAGATCTTCCAGCGTCTCGGGCCTGCCATGCCGGGTCAGGTAGTCCGGGCTGGCGGCGGCCACCGATCGTATCTCGCCCAACTTGCGGGACTTGAGCGACAGCATGTCCGACCGCCCGATCCGAAAGGCCAGGTCGATCCCCTCGCTGGCAAGGTCGACGTAGTCGTCGCGCAGGCGCAGGTCGAAACTCAACTCCGGGTTGCCCTCGGCAAAGCGCGACAGCAGGCCGGCGACGTAGATCTCACCAAATGTCACGGGGGCCGAAATCCGGATCAAACCGGTAAACCCGCGCGACCCTTCGGAGACTTCGGCCAGCAGGTCGTCCAGATCATCCAGCAGAGCAGGCGCGCGCGCCAACAGGTCTTCGCCCGCTGGCGTCAGCCCGACTTTGCGGGTGGTCCGCTGAAGCAGCCGGACACCCAATCGGCTTTCCAGTTCGGCGACGTATTTGGAGGTCAGCCGGTTCGACACCCCGAGTTGATCGGCAGCGGCAGTGAACGAGCCGGTCTTGGCCGTGGCCACGAAAGCCCTGATTTCGTCGACAACGTCCATGCGCCACCCATTCGGAACATTTTGAGGATAGTCTTTCTATAATGTCGCCATTTTGTGGGAAAGCCGCAAGGTCTAGGTAGCGGTCAGAGCAACAGCCCGACCCGACAGCCTGACCCGGGGCAGGGCACCTGAATGGAGAAATGACATGACCACTTCGACCGACTATGCCGCCACGCTGCTGCGCGTTTCCAGCGGTGTTCTTTTTCTGGCCCACGGGCTGCTCAAGGTGAACGTCTTCACCATCGCGGGCACCGTCGGCTACTTCGAAAGCCTCGGCCTGCCGGGTTTCCTGGCCTACCTGACCATCGCCGCCGAACTGGGTGGCGGCCTGGCGCTGATCCTTGGCGTTGCCGTACGGCTGGTGTCGCTGGCCCTGATCCCCGTCCTTCTGGGCGCGACATGGGTGCACATCGGCAATGGCTGGCTGTTCTCGGGTGAAGGCGGCGGCTGGGAATTCCCGCTGTTCTGGACCGTTGCACAACTGGCCGTGGCCCTTCTTGGCGCTGGTGCCTTCGCCCTGCGCATCCCGGCACTGCAACGGACCCTTGGGCAATTCGCCTGATCACGGTACCCGCATATCAAGGCACGGACAGATGTACCGCACCGTCACGCTGACTTTGGCCCTCGCGCTTGGACTGGCGCTGGCCGCACCGGTTTCGGCGCAGGACATCCGTGAAAGTCCGTCGACTTTCGACGCCGTCCATGTCGATGAATCCGCTTCCCGGGCGTTGGCGCCCGGGAAGAAGATCTCGTACCTCTACACCCGGAACGTGACGCAGGAGTTCATCCCGCAGAAGCTGACCGACCGGGTGTATTTCTTCCAGAGCCAGTTCAACGGCACCATCTTCTACGTGGGTGACGAGGGCGTGTTGGTGTTCGACGCCCTGGACTGGGACTTCCTGTCGGGCGGTCACGGCAACGTCGGCTCTCGGGCGGATGTGGATTTCTACCGGCAGTTCCTCGACGACCTCGAGGCGGCGGTCGGCGAAGCCCTCGGCAATGTGCCCTGGGGAGACGGAATCACCGACCCGGCGCAGCTGAACGCCCATACCGCCTACCTGTCCAACTGGATCGCGGAAGTCGGGAAATACGCGACAGAAAAACTGCGTCCGGTCTACGGTGACTACTCCGGCTTTGACCACGCAACGCCCAAGAATGCCGAGCTGGCGGGAATGGACCTCTATTCCTACCGCTGACCACATGGACGCGCCGCGAGACAATACCCGGCGCGTCCACACTTCCTTCTGCCGATGAAAGGCCACGAGATGCCCGCAACACGCACACTTGACGACCTGAAGAACAGTTTGTCGCCCTCCGACCGGACGCCGCTGGTCTTTCTCGGCCACGGCAGCCCGATGAACGCCATCCAGGACAGTGCCTACAGCCGCGCCTGGACAGAGCTGGGCAAATCGCTGCCCCGTCCCAAGGCGATCCTCGTCGTGTCCGCCCACTGGATGACCCGGGGCACGACCCTGGTCGATGTCTCGGCCATGCCGAAGACGATCCACGATTTCTACGGCTTCCCGGACGAACTCTTTGCCCAACAGTACCCGGCGCAGGGGGCACCGGACCTCGCTCGCGAGGTGGCCAGCCTGCTGGCCAGCCACCATGCCGAGGAGGATGACACCTGGGGGCTGGATCACGGCGCCTGGACGGTACTGAAATTCCTCTATCCCGGGGCCGATGTACCGGTTTTCCAGGTCTCCATCGACATGAGCCGCGGCCTTGACCATCAGCTTGAGATCGGGCGGACACTGTCGGCCCTGCGCGACCGAGGTGTGTTGATCCTTGGTTCCGGCAACGTGGTGCACAACCTGCGCGCCGTCGAATGGGGCAAGAACGTCAAACCCCATGACTTCGCGCTGGAGTTCGACCGGCTCTTTGCCGACAAGCTGACCGACCGCGATTTCACCGCACTGGCGGATCGCGCGGGCCTGGGGACGCTGTTGAAGATGGCACACCCGTCGGTGGATCACTACCTGCCCGCGCTCACAGTCGCAGGCGCCTCGGATGCGCGGGACGACCTGACCTTCATGACGGATGCCATCGACCTCGCAGCGGTCTCGATGCGGTCCTTCGTGTTCCACGCAAGACAAGGAGCCGCCTGATGCTCGTAGAAGGAAAATGGACCTCGGACTGGCAACCGGTTCAGAAGGCGGATGAAAAGGGGCGGTTCGTCCGCCAGGTCTCCAGTTTTCGCAACTGGATCACGCCGGATGGCAGTGCCGGACCGACCGGCGAGGGCGGCTTCAAGGCCGAAGCGGGGCGCTATCGGCTATACGTTGCGCTGATCTGTCCCTGGGCCTCGCGCACGCTGATCGCACGGAAACTGAAGGGACTCGAGGACCTGATTCCCGTGACCGTGGTCAACCCGGTCCTGTCAGACCAGGGTTGGCAGTTCGGCGGCTATGACGGCGCTGATGCGGATCCGCTCTTCGATGCGACCTACATGCACGAACTCTACACCCGGGCCGATAGCTCCTTTACGGGGCGCGCGACGGTTCCGGTGCTCTGGGACATGCAGCAGGGCGTCATGGTGAACAACGAAAGCGCCGACATCCTGCGGATGTTCGACACCGCCTTCGAAGGGTTGGTGCCTTCGGACCTGAGGCTGTACCCGCAGGATCTGGCGGCCGAGATCGAAGCCCTGAACCCCGTGATCTACGACCGGCTCAACAACGGCGTCTACAAGGCCGGCTTCGCCTCGTCGCAAGAGGCTTATGATGAGGCCGTCGCGGGCGTCTTTGACACGCTCGACATGCTCGAGGATCGCCTGACCGGTGACTACCTCTTCGGGGACCGCCTGACCGAAACCGACATTCGCGCTTTCGTCACCTTGATCCGGTTCGACGCGGCCTATCACGGACTGTTCAAGACCAACCTCCGCCAGATCGCCGACTACCCGCGCCTGTCCGCTTACATGCGGCGCATCCTGGATCTGCCCGGCGTCCGTGAGACCGTGAACATGGACCACATCACGCGGGGGTACTACTCGATCAAAGCACTGAACCCGACCGGTATTCGCCCCGTGGGCCCCGATCACGTCACGCGCGCGCTGCATTGACGGTCACGCGTCAGCAAACCGACCAAAGACCCTGTCCGGACCGGGCAGGGTCACCGCGTTGATGAGACCTTGGTTACATCGGAAGGGATGTAGTTGGATCGTGACACTCATCACGATCTTCCAACCATCTCAAACAGTTAGAGGTGATTGGCTCCGGCGGTAGGGATCGAACCTACG
>NZ_JARAMO010000020.1:0-45237 GCF_028807275.1 Mameliella sp. AT18 | reverse complement strand
CGTCGTCTTGCCGCAGCCCGACGGCCCCATGATGGCGACGAATTCGCCCCGCCCGATGTCGAGGTCGAGGTGCTTGACGGCCTCGAAGGTGCCATAGGTCTTGCGGACGCCCGAAAATCGGACAAGCGGATCCGTGTCAGTCATGCATTGGTCTTTCGCAGGATCAGGAGCTGGGCCACGATCACCAGCGCCATCGAGGTCAGGAAGACGACCGAGCCGATGGCGTTGATCTGGGGATCGACGTTGCCCTGCAGGATTTCGAGGATCATCACCGGAACCGTCTTGTTCAGGCCCGAGACGAACCAGGCGACGATGAACTCGTCGAAGCTGACGGCGGCCGTGAGGCAATAGGCCGAGACCAGCGCCGGCAGGCAGAAGGGGATCACCACGGCCCGCATGGCACGCCACTGCGAGGCACCGAGGTTCCAGGCGGCGGCCTCCAGCGCGGGGTCCATCTGGCTGAGCCTGAGCCGGCAGATCGCCATCGCAAAGGGCGCGCCCATGACCGTATGGGCGACGACGATGCCGGACAGCGTCCCGGAAATCCCCAGCCGTCCCAGCCATGCCAGCATTGCCAGCCCCATGATCACCAGCGGGATGGTCGGCGGCAGCAACGCCAGAGCCAGGTAGGCGGGTTTGAAGCGGAAGCCGTAGCGGAAATCGGTATAGGCGGTGACGAAACCCAACGCGGTCGACAGGGCCGCCGCGCAGACGGCCACGATCAACGAGTTGCCGAAGGCGGTCCAGACCTCGGAGCGGGAAAAGGCGGTCTTGTACCAATGGGTCGTGAACTCCCCCAGCGGGACGGTCGGGAACCGGTCAGAGTTCAGCGAAAAGACCATGCTGGTCAGGATCGGCAGAAAGACGAAGGTGAAAAGTGCCACGAGGTAGAGGCGAAAGGCGATGTCCGAAGGGCGCATCATTTCCTCCGCCCGTAGGCCGCACCGACGGCAGCGAAGGCCGCGACGAAAAGCGTGGCGATCATCATGATGGCGACGACGGCGGCGCGCGGCCATTGCTGGCCGGACTTGGTGGTGTCGATGATGAGGATCGAAAGCGTCGGAGGCTTCGATCCGCCGAGGTAGAAGGGACTGACGAAATCGCCAAAGGACAGGATGAAGGCAAATGTGGCGCCCAGGATCAGACCAATCCGCGCCGCAGGCAGGATCACCTGGAACAGCGTCTCACGCGGGGATGCGCCGAGGTTCCATGCTGCCTCGATCAGGTTGCGGTCGATGGCGGCCAGGCTGAAGGTCTGCAGGATGACGACCAGCGGCAGGACGAGGGTCATGTAGCCCACCATCGCGCCAAAGCCCGAGTTGAGCATGGTGAAGGGCCCCAGCCCGCCAAAGCCCAGCACCGCGTTGATCGGTCCGCTTTCGGCCAGCAGCACCTGCCAGGCGTAGACCCGCACGAGATAGGAGGTGAAAAAAGGCACGATCAGGAAGAAGATCGCCCAGCGGCGGGTGGTTTCCGACACGCGAAAGGCCAGCGCGTAGGAGGCCGGAAAGGCAATCAGGCTGGCCAGCACACCGGCCAGCGTCGCGCGCCAGAGCGTGACCCAGTAGGCGTTCCAGAAATAGTCGCGCCCCAGCATCCGGTCCCAGTTCTTCAGGACGAAGTCCGGCTCCATCCGGTAGTTGCGCACCAGCCAGAAGGACATGGCGACCATCAGGATCAGCGGGCCGAGAAAGAACAGCCCCTGCCAGATCAGCAGCGGCAGGCGCCAGACATAGGGGTAGGCATCGAAGCGTTTGGACATGATCGGGGAACCGGGTAAAAGGAGACCCCGGCGCAAGGCCGGGGCGCGATGCCTGCGATCAGGCGGTCTTGTACTCGGACCAGAAGTCGTTCCAGTCCTCGAGGTCCTGCTGGCGTGGGATGTCGCGGAAGAAGAGACGGCCCTCGGAGAGCAGCTTGATCGGCGACTGGTCGTCACCCTCGATCAGACCCGAGCGTTTCGCCTCGGCCGGGTCGGCCTCTTGGATGGCCTTCCAGCCGGATTTCAGCGGCGAGAGGCCGGGATAGGCGGCCATCTTGATCGACTTCACCTGGCCCTCTGGGCTCAGCATGTAGTTGATGAACTTGTTGATGATCTCGTGCTTGGTCGTGCCCTTGCCGATGGAATAGCTCTCGGTCCACTGGATGCCGCCCTCTTCTGGGATCACGCTGGCCACCGGGGCGCCGTCCTTTTGCAGGACGCCGGTGATCCAGTCGCCGATGCCCGCCATCGCCAGCATCTCGCCGTTCTTGAGGCTGGCGAAGGTGCCGCCGTAATCGAAATAGCCGCCGACCTGGGGTTTCAGGCTCAGCGTCTTGTCCATGACCGCCTCCCAGGCGTCCTCGGAAATGTCGAAGGGCGACGGATCGCGGTTGCCCATCAACAGCGAGATCTGCCCAAGCGACGGCAGGTGCCAGTCGAAATGGCCGAGCTTGCCGGTGATCTTGGGGTTCCAGAAGGCGTTGTAGCTCATTGCCTCTTCGCGGGTCATCACGTCAGAGTTGTAGGAGACACCCAGGAGCCCGAAACGCACCATGACCGACCAGAGCTGGTCGTCGGTCCAGTGGCCGGGAAAATTCTGGTACTCGGGCCAGAAGTCGTCGAAGGGGTACAGGCTGGAGTCCATCTCCTCGATGTATCCGGCCATGTTCAGCTGCTGCACGAACTCTGCATCCGACAGGATCAGGTCGTAGGTGCCCGGCGGCGACTGGGCGATCAGGCCCAGCATATTGTCACCACCGGCATAGTATTTCGGCACGAACTTGACGTTGTTGGCGGCCTCGAACTCGGCCACGATGTCGGGTTCGGCATGGCCGTACCAGGCCAACATGTTGATCTGCACCGGGTCCGCGGCCCAGGCGCGGTTGATCATCGGCGTCGTCAGCGCGGCACCCGCGGCCCCGGCCAGGAGGCGCCGCCGCGAAAGGGTAAAGGTCGATCTGGTCATGGAACCTCCGTGTCGGTCTATTCTGTTGTCCGCCGCCCGATCCGCGGAACTGCGGCCAAAGCGATCTGCTGCACAGCCTATGAGCAGATTGGACCAACTGGGAAATTTCCAGTTGGTATGATTGCATTAAGGATTCTTATGTTTTGACCGCTGATCGCGACCTCTGGATATGCTCCAGCAGGTGCTGCGCCAGCCCGTGCCCGGCCCCGCTCAGCGCGGCGTGCTTGTAGAACAGGCCAATGCGCAGGGGCGCCAACTGGGGAAAGCCCTCGTCCGGGCGGCCCACCCGCATACCGGGCATCAATGTCGCCGGGGTCAAGGCCGTGGCCCCCAGCCCGGCGCGCACCGCCGTCTGCAATCCGGCCACGTCCCGTGACAGCAGCACGGTCCGCCAACTGCGCCCGGACAGCCGCAGGGCGTTGCGCATCCGGCTGGCGTATTCGCAAGGCTCCGGGTGGCAGAGGATCGGCAAGGGTGCCCTGGGGTCCAGGTGGAAACTGTCCTTGACCGCCCAAAAGGGTTCGACCAGCGCGCTTTCGACAAGGTAGGGCACATCACCCTCAGGCACCACGGCCACGCAGATATCCAGCGTGTCGGCGGCAAGCGCCGTGCGCAGGCCGCTGGACAGAAGGCTTTCAATCTCGATGCTGACCTCGGGATGGGCCACCGCGAAGTCCGCGATCGCCTCGAGCAGGAAGCTATGGGCGAAATCCGTCGGCACGCCGACACGGATGCGCCCGGACAACGCCCGATCGCCGAAATGCGCCACGATATCGTCGTTCAGCCGCAACATCTGGCGTGCATAGGGCCCAAGCGCCACCCCCGCATCCGTCAGCGCAAACTGCCGTCCCGCGGTGCGGATCAGCTTGGTCTGCAACAGGTCCTCCAACCGCCGGATCTGCAGGCTGATGGCGGGCTGGGTCCGCCCCAGCGCCTGCGCCGCGCGGGTAAAACCACCCAGGTCGACGACGGTGACGAAGCTGCGAAGAAGGTCGGTCGGGATATTGGTGGCCATGCAAGCATAGTCGCGCCTTATGCAGTTATCAGAATTATAAATTTTTCATATGCCCAAGGGATTCATAGCTTCTGTCTGAAATACGGGAGATGATCCGATGACCTGCCCAGATTTTAGACAGTTGCCAAGCGGACAGGGGCCCATCGTGACCCCCGTCATCCACGTCCTGGACCGGGACCAGACGCTGGCCAACATCGACATCGCGTTGGAGGTGGGCTGCCCCGGTGTCTTTCTCATCAACCACGATTTCCCGATGGCGCCCTTCCTGCCGATCCTCCGCCAGGTCAGGGCCGCACGACCTGGGGCCTGGCTGGGCGTCAACTTTCTGGACCAGCCCGGCGACATTGCCTTTCCGGTGCTGGCAGGGCTCGCACGCGAGGGATTCTCCTTTCAGGCCTATTGGGCCGACGATGCGCGGATCGACGAAGCCGAACAGGTTCAGGCAGAGGCCGCGCGCATCGCCCGCATCCGCGCCGACAGCGGCTGGCAGGGACTGTATTTCGGCGGTGTCGCCTTCAAGAAGCAACGCCCCGTGCCGCCAGAAATGTATGCCACCGCCGCGCGGATCGCGGCCCGTTACATGGACGTGGTGACGACCTCAGGCATTGCCACCGGACAAGAGGCCGACCTGTCCAAGATCGAGACCTTCCGCAGCGCGCTGGGCACGGCACCGATGGCGCTGGCCTCGGGCATCACGCCGGATAACGCCGCCCGCTATTGCGATGCGGTCAACTGCTTCCTTGTCGCCACCGGCATCAACCTGCCGGGAGATTTCTACAACATCGACCCGGCGCGCCTTGCGGCGCTGCTCTCTGTCATCCGAACCCACGGAGCAAGCTCATGACCCATTCCAAAGGCCCCCGCGACGACCGGTGGTATCTTTCGCTGATGTCCCCCAACACCAAGGGGCCACAATTCGCCTGGCTGGACCCGACCTCGATCTACATCAACTCCACGGCTTTCGGGGACCTGTTGGACGATCTCTGCGCCGAGCTGAACCCGGGGCAGATCGACGTGGTGGCGGGGCTGGACGCGATGGGCTTTGTTCTGGGCGCGGCGCTGGCGACGCGGCTGGGGCGCGGGTTCCTGCCCATCCGCAAGGCGGGAAAGCTCTGCGTCGAGACCGACAGCGTCAGCTACGGCAATTACTCGGGCCGCACCCAGGACATGGAGATGCGCACCCCCGCCTTCGCCCCCGGAACGCGCGTCCTGCTGGTCGATCAGTGGATCGAGACCGGCGGCACGATGGATGGCGCGATCCGCCTGGTCGAACGGCAACAGGGCACGGTCGCCGGCCTCGTGGCCATCGCCGTCGAAGAAAACGACAGGACCGCCCGCTACCGCGAGACCTACAGCGTGACAAGCGCGGTGCTGCCCGGCACCCCCTGGCAGGCGGACTGCAATGCGCAATCGCTGGGCAGTTTCGCCCGCTATGCCCCGCCGCGCACCTTTCCCACCGCCGGGCGCAGCCCCGCCCCTTGATCCGCCGCGCGGGCCGGTCGCAGGCTGCAGGCAAAAAGGACCCGACATGTTGTTGCATCCCCTGCCCTGGCCCGACGGCAAACGCCTTGCCGCCGCCATCACATTCGACATCGACGCCGACAGCCTGATCCGCAACGCCCGTCCCGACGACGGGCACCTGCGGTTGGCGCCGGTCAGCATGGGCCGCTACGGACCGACCGTCGCCGTGCCGCGCATCCTGGACAGCTACCGGCGGCTGGGTCTGCGGCAGACCTTCTTCATCCCGGCCTGGGTGATGGAAACCTACCCCGCGACGGTCGAGATGATCCTGAAGGACGGGCATGAAATCGGGCACCACTCCTGGCGTCACGAAGACCCGATGGGGCATTCCGATGCGCGCGAGGCCGAGCTGTTCGGGCGCGCGATGGAGGTCCACCAGCGTCTCACGGGCATGAAACCGCGCGGCTATCGCGCGCCGGTCTACAACGCGACGCCCGGCGTGATCGAGCGGCTGATCACCGAGGGTTTCCTCTATGACAGTTCGCTCATGGCGGACGAGATGCCCTACCTGCTGCGGGCGCCCGCAGGTGAGTTGATCGAACTGCCCCCGCACTGGGGCAACGATGACTGGCCCCCCTTCGCCCATTTCGAGGAAATCGGATACCTGATGCCGGTGCGTGCGCCCTCGGACGGCATCCGCGCCTTTGTCGAGGAATACGAGGCCGCGCGCGAGGTTGGCGGGTTCTGGATGCCGGTGCTGCACCCGTTCCTGACCGGGCGCCTGGCGCGCTGGCAGGTTCTGGAACGCTGGCTGGAAGAGGCGCTGACACGGGGTGAAGCCTGGTTCGCCCCGCTGGAAGAGATCGCACGTCACGCCGCCCAACATCGTGATGACCTGCGGGTGGACGAGGTGCCCGGACCGGAAGCAGTCTAGTCTGCCACCAGCCTGCGCAATTCTGTGTAGTCGACCTTGGACCGGTGCCGCCGGTCCAGCGGTATGGCCGCGACCCGGCGCGCATCGGCCAGCCCCAGCGCGCGGGCCCTGCCGGCACAGTCCACCGGGTCCGCCGTGCCCTCGTAGACCAACAGCGGCCCGCCATCGCCGGATAGCAGCGCGGCCCGGAAGACACCCGGCCAGCTTTCGGCTGCCAGTTCAACCGCAAAGGGATAGAGCGGCCCGTCGCGCCCCGTCGCAACCCCATCGCTCCGCCCCAAGAGCCAGAGCCGCCCCTGCCCGTCCAGCCGCCCGGCATCTCCGGTCCGGTGCCAGACCGTCGCGCCTGCGCGGATCTTGGTGCCGGTTTCCTGTTGCGGGTCCAGGTAGTGCGCGTTGACATGCGCGCCGGCCACCTGGATCTCATCCGCCACGATGCGCACCTGCGTCCCCGGAACAGGCGCCCCGGTCAATAGCCCGGCGCCCTCGGCCATCGCGGCGCGGTCCTCTGCGCCGACATCGGCCCAGTCCAGTTCGGCAATCGGCTCTGCCTCGGTCGACCCATAGACGGAAACCACCCGCAGCCCCGGACCGGCGTTCCGCAAGCGATCCACGAGCGCGGGTTTGACCGGCCCCCCGCCGGTAAAGACGCTGTGCAGCGCCTTCGGGATCTCTGCGGCCGCCAATGTCTCGCACAGCGCGGGCGGCAACAATGCCCGGGTCGCGCCCGTCTGCCGGATCCAGGCCGACAGCGCCTTGGGGCTGACATCTTCGGGGCGGGTCAGTTTCCAATCGGGCAGCACGGTTGGGCGCCCCTCGGCCAGGTTGACGAGGGCAAATACCGGAAAGGCCACAAGATCGGTTTCCTCGCGTTCAGTGGCCAGCACCTGCCGCACCGCCTGGAATTGCGCGGTCAGAAAGCCGTGGCTGCGCGGGATCGCCTTGGGTGCGCCGGTGGACCCGGAGGTGAAAGAGATCAGGGCAGGATCGTCCGGGGTCAGGTCCATCGCCGGCACCTGCCCGCGGTCCGAATCCGCCGGCGCCAGTCGGGGACAGCACCAAAGCGGGGGCAGCAAGCGGATCAGCCGATAGAGACCGCTGGCCAGAAGGAATTTCGGCGCGGTGACCGCCACCGCGTGGCGCAGCCCCCGCAGCCCCATCGCCGGCTCCGGAAAGACCGCCACCGCCCCCAGACGCCAGCAGGCAGCCAAAGCAACATACAGATCGACCCCGACGGGCATGGCGATCAGCACCCGGTCGCCCTTGCCCAACCCGCGCTTGGCACAGGTGGCGGCGAAACCGCTGGCGCGGCGTTCCAGTTCGGCAAAGCTGACGCGCTCTGCCGGAGTGGTCAGGGCGGTGCGGGCGCCCTGTTCCGCCGCGACCCGGGAAAAGCGCCGCGCGAGGTCAGTCATCCAGCACACGGCCCATCAGCGCGTAGCGGCGAAAGACCTCTCCGCCATGACGGCGGCTGCGATCGGCCGAGGCGTTATCCTCGTGGATCAACGCATGGATCACCTTTGCATAGCCCAGGTCGCGCGCCCGGACGTGAAAGGCCTGGGCCAAGTGGTGGCCAAGCCCGTGTCGCAGGCTGGCATAGGTTTTCAGGATCACAGTGTCGGGATTGGCCCCGTGCCCGTAGTTCGGAATGCCGAAGAGATAGCCCTGCAGCGCACCGGTCGCCGCGTCACGGGCGGTAAAGATCAGGTCCGGCTTCAGCAGGGGCACGAAAGGCATGTAGAGCGCCAGGAAGGCGTCCAGCCCGATGGGTTGATAAAAGGCATTGCCCGCAAAGGCGCGGGTCGACAGGGCGTGGACCTCGGCGAAATGCGCCTCTGGCGCGCTGCCATCCCAGTTGGTGATCTCGATGCCGGGCATCGGTTCGGGGTCCGGGCCGATGCCCGCCTCTGGCGTCACGCGGGCCGAGACATAGCGAAAGACCGGGCTGAACCCGGCAGTCTCGAATGCGGCAAGGTCATGCGGGCCGCTCTGCGGTTCCATCAGTAAAGGCGGCGTGCCGTCGCTTTCGGTCACCAGGCGGTAGCTGTGCCAGGTGTCGCCGCTCATCGGCCCCAAGACGCGAGCTATGCCCTGCGCCCTGACCTCGTCGCAGATCGACCGCAACAGCGCGGCGCCCTCTTCGGGACTGTCGCACTTGAATTCGCCGATTGTGGCGGATGCTGCGCCATCCCATTCCGGCCCGTTGGAATAGAGGTTGGCCCGCGCGCCCACGGCCTCTCGCAACTGTTTCGTCATGTCCCCGCTCCCCCGTTCAGCAGGCAGTTGCCGCCATATAGACACAGCGCGGGCAACGCCCCAAGCACGGTGATCCGGATCTCGGCGCCGCGTTGGAACAAAGCGGGCCAGACCTGCGGCAAAAGCCCGGCCAGCAGGATCAGCACCGCCGCCTGCACCTCTTGCCCCGCGTGCCAGGCCATGCTGCCAACATTAAGGTCGCTCAGCAGGAACCACAGCAGCCAAAGCGTGCCGCAGGCCGCAAGGCCGGCGCCCAGGCGCAGCCCCCGCGCCATGTCCGGCAGGCCGTGGGACACCAGCCCCGCGGCAATCGCGGCGCAACCGATACCGTAAAACCCGATGCCACTGGCCCCGCAGGGCACGTCGATGGCAAGGAAGGCAAAGCTGACCGCCGCAAGTCCCGTCACCACGTTCAGCGCCCCCCGGTCGGTCCCCTCCTCTCCTTGCCGGGCCGAAAGCAGCGCGTGCCCCAGCAGGACCAACCCCGGCAGGACCGCGTTCCAGACGTGGACCGCACAGAGGATCATGAACAGCGCCACCGCATGGATGCGGGCGATCTGTCCGGTGGTTCCGGCGGCCCGGCTCAACCCGTAGGCCAGCGGCATGGCCAAGGCCACCGCCACCAGCCGCATCAGCCCGCCCGTATCCGGCCAGCCGTAGAAGTTGACCAGGAACAGGTAGACGCCCATCGGCAGGAAAAGGTTGTCCAGCCCGGCCCAGCTGTCGGCCTCGATCACCGTGGCGAAAAGCGCGATACAGAAGGCGGCAAGGATCAGCTCTCCGCGCCCCATGTCGGTCAGCAGCAACAGGCAGATCATGGCCAGGATCAGCGTCACCAGCAGGAACATGGTGCTGCCCTCGATGCTCTTGCGGCCATCGGGCGTCAGGTAGAAATTGCGGCCATAGGCACTTCCGGCCAGCGCGGCGGCGGCATCGCCAAGCGCGACCACGGAAAGCGGCAGGATGTAGAGCACCGGATGCGCCCCCTGCAGCAGGAACAACAGCCCCACCGAGACCACCAGAAAAACGTCTCCCCAGGACTTGCGCTCGACCGAGTGCAGCGCCCGTCCCGGCCCTGCCAACAGCGGGGTCCGCATGGCCACCATCGCCGACAGGGCCAAGCCCAGCACCAGCCAAACCGGCCAGTCATCCACGAACAGCCAGGGCAATGGAATGGCCAGCCCCGAGGCAAGGACATGCACGATCTTGCGCGCCAGCTCCGGGTGCCAGTCGCCCCTGCGCGCCACGCGCGACAGGACTGTCATGATGCCCAGAAGGCCCAGGATCAGCCCCAGCGCCAGTGCCGATTGCCAGAGAATGCTCATCCGACTTCTTCGACCACGAAATCGGAATAGAAAAAGGCCATGTCCTGCGCCTTCAGCCGGGTTTCGAGGTCGCCCAACGTTGTGACACGGTGGGCCAGGGCGGGCGGCACGCGGCGCGGCGCCATCATGTTCCAGTAGACCAGGCGTGCCCCGGGCCGCGCCATGTCCAGAAAGGTGCCATAGACCTGGTCGGCCAGCTCGGGCGACATGTATTCAAAGATATCGGACAGGTAGAACCCTGCCACGCCGCCCAGGGTCAGCGCCTCTGCCGTGCCCTGCACCGGCTGGATTCGGTCCAGTCGCGACCGGATGACCCCATAGGCCTCTGCCCGCCAGGGCAGTGGCAACGCGGTGCCGTGACAGCGTTTCATGATCCAGTGCAGGTAGGGGTTCTGCGCCGGGTCGGTGTCCACGCCCGCGTGACGCAGGCGGGAAAAGACGTGGTCGGCCACGCTGCCCTGCACATGTTCGAAAAACGCCGGATCACGACCCAGCATCCCCATCGCGGCGCGAGAAAAGAACAACCGCACCAAGAGGCGCCAGCGCCAAGTGTTGAACCGATTGTCGAAAAACACCTCGCGCGCGGCCCTCTCGCGTGGCTCGAAGATCGCGTCGATGGTCTTGCGGCTGTGCACCAAGGGCAGCAGGTAGCGCGAGAACATGCGGAAATAGCCCTCGAACTTGCCCAGACCGCCCGCGCCAAAGGCCTCGACCTGCGGCGTCAGCGCGGTCCAGAAGGCGCGGGTTTGCCCCGGTGCGTCCGACAGCGCCCGGGCCAGCAACATGGCCCGCCGGGTGCTTTGGCGCGCGCCCATCAGTTCCAGGAACTCGGAATGGGTCAGGGCCTTGTAGGCACCCAGCCGCAGGTTCAGGCATTCGATCTGGGCGGGCGAAATGTCGACGGCAAAGACCCGTGCCGGATCGGTCAGCAGCAGCGCCAAGGCATTGTCCCCCGAGGCACAAACCGCCACCAGATCGCCCCCCGACACGTCCCCCATCGCCTGCGTCAGGACATCGGCATCCTCCCAGGCCTGGGCATAGCGGATACGTTCGAACGAGGCGCGGTGGTCGATGCCACGATCATCCATCGCGTTTCCTAACCTCTCCGCTGCCGCCGTCCACCTCGATCAGGTCGCCGGTCTGCAACCAGCAGGTCGCGTCGCGGATGCCGACGACGCAGGGAATCCCCATCTCGCGTGAAACGATGGCCGAATGCGACAGGAGCGAGCCGCGCTCGACGACGATTGCCGCGGCCCCGGCGAACAGAGCGATCCAGCCGGGATCCGTGTTCGCCGCCACGAGAATCTCTCCCGGTTCCAGCATCTCGGTCCTCGGATCGCGAACGACGCGGGCGCGCCCGGTGATCTTGCCTTTGGAACAGCCGGTGCCAGTCCGGTCATCGCCGCCTTCGACCTTGACCGGTGTCGCCTCTGCCGGGCGATAGGCCCCCACGGGTCCGCGCAGTCCGATCCGTTCCGGCGGTGCGGGGCGACTGGCGCTGGCCTCTGCCTCGGCCTTGCGCATGGCGGCCAGGGCGCGCAGGTCGTCGCCCGGCGCGTTGCCCTCGATGGCGCCCATGACCTCGGGGACGGTCAGGAACAGCACGTCACGCGGTCCATCCAGCAAGCCCCGAGCGTGAAACTCGCGCCCCATCGCCAGGAAACAGCGCCGCGCCAGGGCAAAGATGCGCGTGCGTTCGAACCGCAGGTTCTCGCGGTCGCGTACCCGGGCGGCGGCCCAGCCGGTCAGGGCGCGCGCCAGGGCACGGCGCAGCGGCTGGCGCGGGAAAAGCCCGTTCCAGTCGGAGGTATTGCGGCGGGCCTGCGGTACATCGGACCGGCGGGCGGCGCTGGCAATGGCAGCCAGCAGCGGTGCCGGATCCACCGACAGCGGCAGGCTTTCGAGTTTCAGCTCCTCGGTGCAGCGGTCACCGAAGTCGGCAAGGTAGGCGGTAACGGCAGAGTTGAGATCGGGGAACGCGGATAGCGCGTCCCGCCCCTGCCCCAGTGCGTCCAGAGCACCGGGCATTTCCCGCGCCATGCGGCCCATCGCGGCGATACGCCGGGCCGGTTCGGCAGAGACGATCCCGCCCTGCCCGATCATGACATCGTTGTGAAACCCCTCGCCCGCCTCTCCGGCCCATCGTTTCAACAGCGCGCGCGAGGCGCCGAACCCCATCATGCAAAGGAAATCGTTGACCAGCGGCGCGTCCCAGCGGTCCAGCAACCGAGCCTCGATCCGGCGGTACATGGCGGCCAGCTGGGTCAGGTTGGCGCCAGAGGTGTCCGCCCCCTCGTCCAGCGCGGATTGCAGCCGCGCCAGGAAATGCCGCCGGGTCCGGCCCAGCCGCATGGCCTCGAAGACAAGGCCACCCGCCACGCGCCCCAGCCCCAACAGCGCAAGGACCTTCTGCCAACCGCGCGCCGGGTCCGGTGCCAGCCGGTCGGTCAGCTCGGACGGCAGCGGTTCCTCGACGCCCATCATGGTTTCCATGTAGCCCCGGTTGAGCGAGAAGGCCGGCAAGAGCGCCAGCGCACGATACCAGTTGCCCAGGTTATAATAGACCCTCCCGTCGACGCGGGTCAGAAGATTGTCGAAGACGGCGGCATTCTCGGCGATCTGCGCCTCGCGCAGGCCCAGCAGACGGACAAAGGCGCGGTAGACGCGGTTGTAGCAATAGGCGGCAAAGCTGTAGGTCAACGGGCTGACGAGGCCGGGATAGCTCTCGACGATGTTGGAATTGTCCAGCACCACCAGCGCCGTATCCGGCCTGGGCGCGGGGCGCAGATCGGTGGTGATCGGGCGGGATTGCAGCAGGTGCAGCCGGGTGCCCTCGTAGGCCCATTCGATATCCTGCGGGGCGCCGAACGCCACCTCGGCCCGGCGGGCAAGATCGGCGACCTCGGTGGCCTCTTGCGGTGTCAGGACCTCGGGCGGATCAGGCGCGTCGACGACGCCATCGCGCGAAATAGTCCAGCTTTCGCCATCCACTTCGCCACCGACCAGCGCATCGGCCAATCCCTGCACGGCGGACACAACGCAGATATCCCGGCGTCCGCTGACCGGATCGGCGGAAAAGCCGACCCCGGCCGTCCGCGCGGCGATCATGCATTGCACCAGCACCGCCGGAAGGCCGCTGTCGGCCACGCCCCGGTCGGCCCGGTAGCGCGCGACATGTTCCGCCTTGCCCGAGGCGCGCACCTGCGCCGCCGCCGCGGCTATCCCGTCGGCGGAGACATTCAGGACGGTGTCGAACTGGCCCGCATGGCTGGCTTCGGCCCCGTCCTCTGCACGCGCCGAAGACCGCACCGCATAGGGCCCCGGCCCAAGCGCGGCCAGCGCGTCCGGCAAGGCGCCAGTGACGGTCTCGATCAGGTCACTGCCGTGTTCGGCGAAAGCCTCGTCCGCCAGGACAAGGAACCCGGGGACGTCAAAACCCGCCGCTTTCAGCCGGGACAGGGCTGCGGCCTTGCCGCCCACCTCTTGCGGGTCCTGCGCCCTGTCCGCCGGGATCATCCCCTTCATGTGCCGCCCCCCAGCACCAGCGGCAGCCCCGCAGCACCTGCGTAGCAGACCAGCACCCAGAGGCCCGCCGCCGCGTCCAGCCGCGCCTGCGTGGTGCGGGATGGGTGACGCGTGAAGGCGAAACTGACAAGGGCGGCCCCTGCCAGCCCCAGCCCCGCCAGAACGACGAAAGGCCAGAACAGCCCAAGAACGGCGCCCAGCCCGACCAGCAGCGAAGCCGCCAAAGCCACCAGTGCCAGCCAGATGCGCGCGCTGCGCTCCGGTCCCCAGAGCGACGAATAGCTCTCGACGCCCTCGCGCTCGGCCTCGGGGGCCCATGTCTTGCGCCCGATCTCCAGCACGCAGCCGTTGACGAAGGACAGCGCAAGGAACAGCCAGAGCCCCGGCGCCGGGCCGCCCTTCCCGCGCCATTCGATCCCGGTCAGCATCAGATCCATGATCGGCATGATCGCCATGTGGCTGACGAGGTAGACCAGCATATGTGCCCGCAGCCACTCCGGCGCGCCGAATTCCACGGTCATCAGGGCCAGCCAGAGCCAGCAGAGCAGCAGCAGCCAGACCACACCGGCCCCCGCCGCCGCGATCAATCCCAAGGGGATCACCCCCACCGCCAGCCAGAGCACGGCCCTCAACTGCACCAGCCCACGCGGAATGGGACGCTCGGGCCGGTACAGCCGGTCAATCTCTCGGTCCTTCCATTCATCCGCCGCGCGCATCTGGAAAAACAGGATCATGGCCAGCAGGAACCCGGCACCGTAGCTGCCCAGCCCCGGCAGGGGACGCCCGGCCAGCAGCGCCGAAACCGTGATGCTGGCGGCGGAGAACACCGCCAGCAGCGGCGCGGTCTTGGCCAGCGGAAACCGCTCTTTCTGGTAGATCAGGAAACGCTGGACCGGGGTCATCTGAGGCGCGCCAGTTTTTCATGCGCCGAGGCGAAGGTGCCCGAGGCCATTGCCGCGACGATGGAAATCTCGCCGCAAAGACAGGTCGCGGCGACCACCTCGGCCAGAGCCTCGCCGTGGCCCGCGCCGCGCAGCCCCATGAGGTCCAGGCAGGCGGCCTGCGCCGGCAGTCCCGTGCCACCGCCCACGGTTCCCACAAGGATCGACGGCATGGTGACCGAACAGAACAGTCCCGTGTCGCGGCGTTCCATCCGGGTATAGCCGACCGCGCTTTCGGCGACACAGGCGGCATCCTGCCCGGTGGCGATATAGACGGCGGCCAGGCCATTGGCGAAATGCGCCTGCGCCCCGAACTGCCCCGAGAGAAGCGCGCCCAGGTTCGCCACCCTGCCATAGTCCAGCATGGCCTCCATCGTCGTGCCCAGCGTGGTTTCGACTACCGCCTCCGGCAGGACGACAGAGGCACTGACCTTGCGCCCGCGCCCGGTTATCATGCCCAGGCTCGAGGCCTTCTTGTCACCCGAGAAATTGCCCTCGACATACCAGTTGCGCGGTTGGATCGGGCAATGTGCGGCCACATGGCGACAGAGCGCCTCTGTGGCGATCGTCACCATGTTCTGTCCGGCGGCATCGCCGGTCGTGTAGCGGCACAGCAGGAAGACCACGTTGTTGTCGATCACCGGTTCCAGCGAGACAAGCTTGCCGTGCCGGGTCGTGTCCTCGGCCCTGGCCTTGAGCAGGTCCGCCTCCGTCACAACCCAATCGACGAACTGCCCCGCCTGCAGGAGCGTTTCGAACACGAAGGCCGGGCTGCGCAACACGCCCTCGTACAGCACCGCCGTGCCGATCCCGCCGGCCTTGTTCGCGGCCCGCGCCCCCCGCCCGTAAGAGGCGACCAAGGCGGCCTCCGACGTGGCCATCGGCACGGGATAGTCACCCACGGCGTTGACCCCGTTGATACGCAGCGGCCCGATTACCCCCACCGGCAGCGACACGGTCCCGATCATGTTCTCGATATTGGCGGCGTAGTGCGGCAGGTCCGCCTGCGCCCGCGAGTCAAAGAGACGGTCGGCGCTTTCGGCATCGAGGCCCAGGTCGCGGTGCAGGCGCGCCACCGTATCGGCGGTCACGCGTGGCGACATGCGCAAAGAGCGGCTGCCCTCCGGCCGGGGGGCCATGTCGGGCAGCGCGCCCGTCCCGGCGATCCGCTGCCGCACCCGGCGCAGCATTTCGGAGACGTGAAAAGGGACGATCATGCAAGGACTTTCGCAAGATGGGCCGGTCGCAACCCCGGAGACCGGGCATCACGGGGGGAATACGGGACTGATTGTCGGCGGTCCTTGTCGTGTTTACAACTCGTTAGATGGGTTTGCGTCGAATTTCGGGGGATCGGTGGCGCAGGCGAATTGCCCTCAGACCGGAACGATGCCGCTGTCCCCGCCGTCGCGGGCCCAGCCGACGGGGTGATCCACGCCCTCGCCCATGCGACCCTGGGCGAGGATGATCGCCTCGGGGTGAAGGGCCAGGTCCCCGTAGTGTTCGTCAGTGACGGCGAATGGCGCGATGTCCGCTGTCACGGGATGGTCTTGCACCGGGGTCACGTCGACGGTTTCCAGCCCCGGCGCGTGGTAGCGCCGACCCCAGACCCATCCGCCTGCCAGCAGGTCGAGCCAGCCTTGCCAGCCGTCGAAACAGATACAGCCCGTGTGCAGCGAGACGATGCCGCGCCCGGCCCCGGCATGAGCGTCCAGCGCGCGCACCAGTTCCGGATCAGTCTCATAGGCCCATTCGGCCCGGTAGGGCGCGTATTTCTCGTTGCCCAGCATCCGGAACCGCAGCGCCTGCACCCCGACAAGGTCCGCCGGGGCGCGGTCCAGCGCAGAGACCAACTCTGCCGGAGAACCGACAAGCTCCGTCTCCATGCCAGCCGCAGCCAGGATGCCGCCTTTCAGGATGACCACGCGCATTGCCGTTATTCCCGCGGCAGCGAGCGCAGAAGGCTGTGGCAGACGCCGCCGTCCACCACCAGCTGATGCGCATTGACGTAGCGGGGCTGCGGCGAGGCCAGGAACCAGACCGCCTCGGCGATGTCCTCGATCTTGCCCAGATCGCCGTTCGGCACGGCGCCTTCGCGCGCGGCGCGGACCTTGGGATCGTCATAGAACGGGGCGGACATGCCACCGTCGATGAACCCCGGCGCGATAGCCCTCGGCATCGAATTTTGCGGCCACGCCTGCCCCGAGGCCCGCGGCGGCCCCGGTCACGATTTCGGATTTCATGCTCATGCCTCGGGTTCGGGTGTCAGGAGAACGGGATAGGACGAAAAGTTCATGCGGGAGGTGTTGGTGTCCTGCACCGCCGAACGGTCCGGGTCGGGGCGCACGTCGCGGTCCAGCAGCGTCTGGACCAACCGCGTCACGATCCCGTACTGGTGCCTGTCCGGATCGGTGTCCGGCCCCGCCGGCAGTCCGCCGTCAAGATCGCGCCCAAGGCACATGTGCATGCCATAGCCAAAGGTCAGGCCCCGGATCGGCACGCCTTCGGACAGGGCGCGGCCCGTACGGCTTCCTTGTCTAGGGTCACATGGGTCAGCGTCGCGCATTCCGAGAAGTTCTTGACCAGTTTCAGCAACTGCCCGGTTTCCTCGGGCGATTTCTCGGGCCGGTCGAGGCCCGCGAAATCTGCAGTCAGGTTCATCGTGACGCGATAGCCGAAGTCGATCAGGTCCATCCCGCCGCTCGCCGAAAGCGGCCCGATGACCTGTGCCAGGGCGGGCAGGAATATCTCTGTCTCGTAGACCGAGAAGTCGTCCCTGCGGAGCACCGAAAACTCCAGCACCCGCCGCTTGTGATGGTCCCCGCCATGCAGCGTCAGCAGGACGTCATTCATGACGACGCCCCCCCTCGTCGTACAGCGCCTGACGCATGGAACGGTCCGTCAGGACGCGCGTGATCTCGTGGTAGTCGGGTATGACCTGGCCAGCCATAAAGGCCTCCTTGCGGGCATCTGGAAATCCCGACAGCTGTCCCGGTCAGGTGCTTGCCGGGGCCGTCTGCGGGTGACGATTGCATTGGCGCGGATCCTGCGGATCGACTGCCAGCGTCCGCCAGGCTCCTTCCCCGAGCTCCTGTTCCCGGTCAGTCTCCACGGATCGGATCGCTGCCGTCCCAGCCATCGGCCGCTGCAGCGGGCTCCCGACCGGCACCGATCCGCGGCGCCACACGGGCAGTCAGCGAACTGCCAAAACGCCTGTCCGACCGCCGAGCGCGCCATAGACGCGGGCCTGCATCGCGATCCATTGCGCCGCTGGCCGCGTCTCTTGCTCGACCCGCAGGAAACTGGTCCCGAAGCGGTCCGGGCGAAAGTTCCAGACCTCCGTCAGCAACCATTGCCCCCGGACATGTTTCAGGACGGCCACCGAGGGCACCGGATCGCCGACCAAGAGGTTCTCGGTGATCATCCGGGTTTCATGGGTGGCGACAATCGTCGTCTCGTCGATGCGCTGCGCGTCGAGGCAGACCGCGAAGTAAGAGCTGAGATTGAGGCAGAAGATCCGGTGCTGGATGGTCTCGAAGATCATCCGCAGATCGTCCGGCGTGGAAAAGACATGCGCCGCATCGAGGTTCACAAGCCGAAACGGAAGGTCGAAGACCCCCTGGTATCCGTCGAAATCCCTGGTGCGGATCACCCCCTGCGCCCGGTGCAACAGATCATCGTATATCGACTTGGCATTCAGGTCGTCGCGATCAGGCATACCCGGCCTTCTGGAAGTGTTCTGCATCCAGCCTATACACAAGGGGATGCAAAAGGCCAGTATAAACAGGGTCTTGCAAGGATTGCCCCCTTCGACAGGCCAATTCCCGCCATCCCGCGACCCAAACGTCCGGATTTCGCGATGCGAAACCGGCGAAGCTGATTGACGCTGGCGCCGTCTGATGCGACCTTCGCGCCGTTAGCGACAGGGGCGCTCGGGAAACCGGGCTGAGACGTACCCTTCGAACCTGAACCGGATAATGCCGGCGGAGGGAGGCGCACAGGGCAGACCGGATTCCGGTCGACGTCTCGTGATCTCTCATGCCGCCGGGCGAAAGGAGATCACGATGGACGATACGGGACAGCACCTGGATCACATGCGCCGGACGGCGCCACTTGTTCAGAACATCACGAATTACGTCGCCATGAACATCATGGCCAACGTCATGCTCGCGGCGGGGGCTTCGCCCGCGATGGTCCACGCGCGCGAGGAAGCAGCCGAATTCACAGGCCTGGCGCAGGCATTGACGATCAATATCGGGACGCTCTCACCGGCCTGGGCCGACGCCATGCTGGAGAGCGCCGGGGCCGCTCAGGCGCAGGGAACGCCCTGGATACTCGATCCGGTGGCGGTCGGCGCCACGGGTTATCGCCGGGACATCGGCGCACGGCTATTGGACCTCGCCCCGACCGTGATCCGGGGCAATGCGTCAGAGATCATGGCGCTGGCCGGCGCCGACGCAAGCGGCAAGGGCGCCGACACCGCCGACGCGGTTTCCCAGGCGCAGGAGGCTGCAAGCGCCCTGGCACGGCGGACGGGCGGCGTGGTCGCCGTGACCGGCCCCGTGGATTTCGTCACCGATGGCACGCGCAATGCTGAGGTCGCCAATGGCCACGCCCTGATGCCCCGGGTGACAGCCCTGGGCTGTTCCCTGACCGGCATCGTCGGCGCCTTCACCGTCGGGCAGGATCCCTTTGAGGCGACCGTTGCCGCGCTGGCCTTTTTCGGTCTTGCCGGCGAACAGGCCGCCGAAGGCGTCCGGGGACCGGGGACATTCCAGGTGGCCTTCATTGATGCGCTGTACACGATGACGCCGGAGGACCTGGCGCGCGGCGCCCGGATCACGCTGGCATGATCCCGCCGCTCTGTTTCATCACGGATGCCACCGCACCCGCACCGGTCATCGTCCAGGCGGTTGCCGCCGCACAGGGAGGCGCCGAATGGGTTCAACTGCGTGACAAGGTGACACCGGACGCGGATCTGGCCCGGCTCGCGCGGGCGCTGATGACCGCGCTGTCCCCCTTCGGGACCAAGCTGATCGTGAACGATCGGGTCGACCTGGCCATCGCCATCGGCGCGGCGGGTCTGCACGTCGGCCAGGGTGACGGAGATCCCGCCCGCATCCGCCGGAAGATCGGTCCGGACATGGTCCTTGGCCTGTCGATCGAGACGGCAGCGCAACTGGACGCGGTTCCCGCCGGTGTCGACTACCTCGGCGTCGGACCGATCTACGCGACCGGGTCCAAGCCAGATCACGCCGCACCCATCGGGTTGGACGGTTTCGCCGTGATCGCCGGGCGCTCCTCGCTGCCCTGCCTCGCCATTGGCGGCGTGACGGCCCGCGACGCCGCGCCGGTAAAGGCCGCCGGTGGCGCCGGGCTGGCCGTCGTCTCGGCGATTTCACGGGCGGCGGACATGACCGCCGCGACCCGGACCCTGATCCACGCATGGAGGACGGCATGATCCCGAACATCCTTTCCATCGCCGGTTCCGATTGTTCCGGCGGTGCCGGCATCCAGGCCGACATCAAGGCGATCTCGGCAAATGGCGGCTACGCAATGAGCGTCCTGACCGCGCTGACCGCCCAGAACACCCGTGGCGTGACGGCGGTCAGCCTGTGCGACACCGACATGATTGCCGCCCAGATCGCCGCAATCCGCGACGACATCGCCATCGACGCGATCAAGATCGGCATGCTGGGTGACGCGGCCATCATCGAAACCGTGACAAAGGGCATCGCGGGTCTTGCATGCCCCGTCGTGCTGGACCCCGTGATGGTCGCCAAGGGCGGCGACAGGCTGTTGCGGGCACCGGCCGTGGCGGCCTTGCGGGACATGTTGCCCTTTGCCAGCGTTATCACCCCGAACCTGCCGGAGGCGGCGGACCTTCTCGGCTGTGCCGAGGCCGCAACCACGGAAGAGATGATCCGGCAGGCCCGGGCATTGCTGGCGTTGGGGCCGAGCGCTGTTCTGCTGAAAGGCGGGCACCTCTCCGGAGACCGCAGCCCCGATCTCCTGCTCTCGCCCGATGTCGAGGCCTGGTTCGACGGCCCCCGCACGGCGACGCGCAACACGCATGGCACGGGTTGCACCTTCTCGTCGGCGCTGGCCACCGCCCTCGGGTCCGGGCTGGCGATCACCGAGGCCGCCGATCGGGCCAAGCGTTACATCAGCGCCGCCATAGCGGCGGCAGACCGGTTGTCGGTCGGGACGGGGCACGGCCCGGTCCATCACTTTCATTTCATCACGGGGACAGACAGATGACCTTCACACAGGATTTGGCCAAGCAGACCGCGGATCTGTGGCAGCAGATCTACGACATGCCCTTCAACCGCGACATGGCATCGGGCACCCTGCGCCGTGACGTGTTCCAGGGATACATCGTGCAGGATGCGCATTATCTCGAAGGCTTCGCCCGCGCCCTGTCACTGGCCGCGGCCAAGGCCCCCTCGGCCGATGTGCTGGCGCAGCTGGCGGGTTCGGCTACCGGGGCAATCCACGTCGAGCGCGAACTTCACGCGCATTACATGGGCCTGTTCGGGGTTTCCGACAGCGCTTTCGCCGCCATTCAGCCCTCTGCGGCCTGCGACCACTACCTGTCCTTCCTGCTGCGTTCCGCCGCGCTGGGCGACTTTCCAGAGGCGGTCGCGGCGCTCCTGCCCTGTTTCTGGATCTACCGCGAGGTCGGCCGGGACATTGCCAAGCACAGCCAGCCGTCAAATCCCTACGCGGCCTGGATCGACACCTATTCCGGCGAAGCCTTCGACGAGAGCGTCTCGCGCATGCTGGCCCTGACTGACAGGCTGGGGGCCGAGGCGGATGGCCCGACGAAGACACGCATGGAACGGGCCTTTCGCAGGGCCTGCTGGCACGAATGGCGGTTCTGGGACAGCGCCTATCACATGGAGGACTGGGCCCAGCCGCCAGCCGCGCAGGGCGCCCCGGCGTACCAGAGCGGCCCCCCGGTCAGTGTTCCTTGAGCGTCAGGATCAAAGGAGCGGGACCCGAGGTCCCGCTTCGCGCCCGCAACACAAGGGGGCAGCTGCCTGATGTTTCACCAGAACCAAATGGCCCTGTCTTGGGGTGTGGGTAAGAACGGGGACAAAGGCGGCGAAAGCACGCAATCCCACTCCGGTGTGACCCGTCCCGATGCGCCGGGCCTGCGCATCCGCCAAATCATTGGTACCCAAGGCCGGACTCGAACCGGCACGCCCGAAGGCGGGGGATTTTGAATCCCCTGCGTCTACCATTCCGCCACTTGGGCCCGTAGGGCCATATACACATGGGCAAGAATGGGGGCAAGCGGCGTTGGATGCCCTTTTGATCATTCCAGGGCGCTTTCGCGGCCTCCCCAGAGGGATGCGACGGTCGGACGCTAGCCTACTGGAACGCGACCTGCTAGCGGAGAGAAAATTTTGAGGTCTGCAACTCAAGGAGAGCCCTGGATGACAGCCCCACAAGAAACGGACCAGGCGATTTCGGACCGGCTTGATGCCCTGGCGGCAGAGGCGCAGGGCGATAGCGTTTCGCTCGACTGGGTGCTCGGGCAACTCCACGAACGGGCCTTCGGGTTGTTTCTGCTGATCCTCGCCCTGCCCTGCTGCATTCCGTTTCTCTACGGAATTCCACAGGTGGTTGCCCTGCCGCTCATGTTCGTGTCGGTTCAAATCCTTTTCGGTCGGCAGGTTCCCTGGCTGCCCGGCAAGCTTGGAAAGCGCACCGTCACGACCAGCGGGCTGGAGTCCCTGGCGCGCCGCGCCGGCCCCTGGCTGCGCCGGATCGAGGCGGTCAGCCGTCCGAGGCTGGGCGCACTGACCCGTCCGCCGCTGGATCGGATCATCGGGATCGCGCTGGTGGCGTTCAGCGCCTCGATCCTTGTGCCGTTGCCCGGCACGAACACCGTTCCGGGCATTGCCGTGGTCGTGATCGCCATGGGATTGCTGCAACGGGACGGGGTGCTGGTCGTGATCGGAACCATCATCGGCACCGCCTGGATATCGACACTTGTCCTGGCCGGGGCAACACTGGCGAGCCTGATCAAGACCTGGCTCGGGCTCTGATCACGTCCGCGACATCGCCCCGTTTACGCTTGCGCGCCCCGTACGCCTGCGCCACCTGTAGGCAAAGATCGAATACTTGAGGATGCCATGAACCGCACTGTCCTGACCTTGCTTGGTGTACTTGGTTCCGCCGGGCTGCTGCTCGGCGCGCTCTATTTCCAGTACGTTCAGGGGCTGTTGCCCTGCCAGCTTTGCTACTGGCAACGCTATGGCCACGTCGGCGCGCTGATCATCGGCGGCATCGCCCTTGCGCTGCCGAACCGGATCCTGCTGGCCCTGGCGGCGCTTTCGGCGCTGTCCAGCTCCGCCATCGGCCTCTTTCACAGCGGGGTCGAACGGCAGTGGTGGGAAGGTCTGAAAAGCTGCAGCGCCCCTTCGCTGCAAGGCCTGTCGCCCGAAGAGGCGATGGAGGCGATCATGAACGCACCGATGGTGCCCTGCGACCAGATCCCCTGGGAATTGTTCGGCCTGTCGATGGCCAACTACAATGTCGCGGCCTCTGCCGTGATCGCCGGCCTGTTCGTCATGGCGATGCGCGCACCGCGCTGAGCCGCCGCCAGATCCGGATCACCGGCCCCGCCCTGCGGGGCCGTTTTGCGTCGTGACGGTGACGGCAGCTCGCCTCTTCAGGAAAACCCTTTCAAATCAATCCTAAACCAAAGTCGCAGCCTGCCCCTTCCCCCGCTTTGGACCAATATCTTTCCCGCCTCGACCGGCACATCTTCCTGTCACGCCCTGCACCACCGCAGGCCGCAACACAGGAGATACAACATGACCCGCACCATGATCGCCGCCGCCCTTTCCGCCCTGATCGCCCTGCCCGCCTTTGCCTCCAGCGGCGAGTACGGCCAGATGGACAAGGCCCGCAAAGCCGAGATCACCGCCCTTCTGACCGAACAGGGTTACGAGGTCCGCGGCATCGACCGGGAAGACGGGATGATCGAGGTCTACGCGCTGAAGGACGGGCAGCGGTTCGAACTGTACCTGGACCAGGACCTGAACATCGTCCGCACCAAGATCGACGACTGATCCCAACCGCGCCGGACCCCGCCCCGTGGGTCCGGCCCTGCCCCGGAGACCGGACATGACAGACCACCGCATATGGGATCCCTTCCTGCGCCTCTTTCACTGGAGCCTGGCGATCCTCTTCCTGGCCAATGCCATCTTTACCGACCCGGACGAAACGCTGCACGAATGGGTGGGCTATGCCATCGCCGCCCTGATCGCGCTGCGCCTGGTCTGGGGGCTGATCGGGCCGCGCTCGGCGCGATTTGCCAGCTTCATGCCCAGCAGCAACAGCATCCGCGCCCAGTTGACCGACATGGCGGCGGCCCGCAAATCCGCGCATCTCGGGCATTCGCCGCTGGGCGCACTGATGATCTTCAACCTGATCGCGACGCTGATCGGAATCAGCGCAACCGGCTACATGATGACCACCAATGTCTTCTGGGGCATCGAATGGGTCGAGGAGATGCACGAGGTTCTGGTGACCTGGGCAGAGATCTCTGTTGTGGCGCATATCGCAGCGGTCTTCTGGGAAAGCCGCCGCTCGGGGATCAACCTGCCCCGCGCCATGCTGACAGGTGTCAAGCGCGTGCCCGATACGGTACGACTGGATCCATGACCGGGAAAAAGCCGCTTCGCCTTGGCCTGTTGATCGCCGCGCAGAGTGCCTGCGCGGCCTTCTTCCTGCTGGATGTCCTGCGTGACGGGATCGAACTGGGCTGGCCGCCCTTCACCCACTGGCATTTCATGGTCGAGGCCCTGGCCGCCGCCGCGCTGATTGCCGGGGTGATCTTCGGCACCCGCATCCTGATGGAGATGCTGCGCCGCGAGGCACACCTGGAACAGCAGCTGGGGCTGGCCGCCGGCGCCTTTCACGACATCGTGGCGCAGCATTTCGATACCTGGGGCCTGACGCCGTCGGAACAGGACGTGGCGCTGTTGACGCTCAAGGGCCTGGCGATCCCGGAAATCGCCCGGATGCGCGGCAATGCCGAGGGCACGGTCAAGGCCCACCTGGGCGCGATCTACCGCAAGGCCGGGGTCAGCGGGCGCGGCGCCTTCCTGGCCTATTTCATCGAAGAGCTGATGGAGGCCGCGCCCGCGCCCTCGTGACAGGCCCGCGCCGCTCTGGCATGACAAGGGCAAAGACCAAATGCAAAGGCCCCGCCATGACCAACCGGCTTGCGATCCTCCTTGGCCTGGCCGTCATCGCGGCCATTGTCGCCGACCTCCAGCTCAACAACGGCGACAACCTGCTGTTCCTCGGGCGCAAGCTCTTCGTTCTCCTCGACTGGCTGGCTTTCTGGCGCTAGGCGGCGCGGCCTCCCGTCCCGACGGGAAGCGAGGTTGACTTTTTCGCTCGCTGGTGGTTGTTAGCGGTAACGAAACGCTGGACGGAGCGATTGACGCACCGTCCCCGCCCTGCCCGCAAGCCACAAAGGGACACGCCCCATGAGTGTTAAAGTCGCCATCAATGGCTTTGGCCGCATCGGCCGCAACGTATTGCGCGCGATCATCGAGTCCGGCCGGACCGATATCGAGGTGATCGCGATCAACGATCTCGGCCCGGTCGAAACCAATGCCCACCTGCTGCAATTCGACAGCGTGCACGGCCGGTTCCCGGTCGAGGTCACGCATACCGAAGACAGCATCAACGTCGGCCGTGGCCCGATCCGCGTGACCGCCATCCGCAACCCCGCCGATCTGCCCTGGTCGGACGTGGACGTGGTGATGGAATGCACCGGCATCTTCACCTCGAAAGAAGCCTGCCAGGCGCACCTGGACAACGGCGCCAGCCGCGTGCTGATCTCGGCCCCCGGCAAGGACGCGGACAAGACAATCGTCTACGGCGTCAACCACGACACGCTGACCGCCGAAGACCTGATCGTCTCCAATGCCTCCTGCACCACCAACTGCCTGTCGCCGGTGGCCAAGGTGCTGAATGACACCATCGGCATCAAGCGCGGCTTCATGACCACCGTGCACAGCTACACCGGCGACCAGCCGACGCTGGACACGATGCACAAGGATCTCTACCGCGCCCGCGCCGCGGCCATGTCGATGATCCCCACCTCGACCGGCGCGGCCAAGGCCGTGGGCCTGGTGCTGCCGGAACTGGCGGGCAAACTGGACGGCGTGGCGATCCGTGTGCCCACGCCGAATGTCTCGGTCGTCGACCTGACCTTCGAGGCCGCGCGCGACACCAGTGTCGAGGAAATCAACGACGCCATCCGTGCCGCCGCCGACGGCCCGCTCAAGGGTGTGCTGGGCTATACCGACCGCAAGCTGGTCTCGATGGATTTCAACCACGACCCGCAGTCCTCGATCTTTCACACGGATCAGACCAAGGTCATGGACGGCAACATGTGCCGCATCCTGAGCTGGTATGACAATGAATGGGGCTTTTCCAACCGCATGGCCGACACCGCCGTCGCGATGGGCAAGCTCATCTGAAAGGGCGCATGACGCCGTTACGGGGTTCGGGGCCGCCTTTGGGCGGCCCTTTTCGTTTGGGTGATCCGGTTTCGGATCGCTTTCGCGATCCGACCGGCTGGGGGGCGCTGCCCCCCAGACCCCCGGGGGTATTTTCACCAAGAAGAAGCCGGTAGCCTCGCGCCAAGCCCTGCAGGAAATGCAAGGCGCCTTTCCGGAACCGTCAATTGTGCTGCGCCGCAGCATGCCTATGTTTGCGACAACAGAAACGCAGACACAGGACACAGACCCATGAGTGTTTTCACAGAACTCCGCAGCTCGATGCAGAAACGCGCCAAGTACCGTGCCACCGTGCGCGAACTCAGCGCCCTTGACGCCTCCGTCGCCCGCGACCTTGACATCGCGCCCTCGGAGATCCGCCGCATCGCGCATGAGGCCGTCTACGGCTGACCCCCGTTAATCGGTGGTTGTGAAAAGGCGCCGCGCCCTGCAATGGGCCGGCGCCTTTGTCTTGCGCGGGGGATATGACCGCCAAGGCCCCGCAGCCGATCCGAGGCGTAATCCTTTGCGCTCGGGCTGACGACTGTTCAGCCGAACTTCAGGAACAGCATAGAATAGGGCTTTTTCAACCCGGTCAGCGCCTTGCGCAGCGCCTCCAGGTCTCCGGCCTGGGCGGCATCCTCCAGCGTCTGAACCGAAGCGCGAAACCCGCTGACAAGTTTTGAAAATTCCTCGTTTTCAACGGCTTCTGCCGGGGGATGACCCGCCACCTCGCCCGCGAGGTAGGACAGCACCGCCGCCTCTCCGGCCATCCTTGGCAGGTCCGCCTCTGTGAGGCTGTCCGGATCGATGGCCAGGACATGTTCCATCCGGGCATGATAGGCGTTCATCCGGTCCGAGAAGGTCTGAATGCCGTTGCGCAGATGCAATCGGGAAAAGACCTCCCGCACCCCTTCCAGCGTTTCATGCGCCTCGGCCAGATCGCCCTCGGCCACCTGTGACCCCGCACTGGCCAGCAGCGCGTCGACCTGGCGCAGCATATCGGCCCACTGCGGATCGTCTGCATACTGTGGGGGCGGATTTGTGGCATGGTCCGCTGTCAACGCCGCCCATCCGGTGCCAAAGGCCCCGAGGCTCGCGGCAGACCCGTCACGGTTGCCGCTGTTGGTCATGAACAAGGCCTTGCGATAGTCGGCGTAGACGGCCCGGAATTCCGTTTCGAATTCAGTCACCGGGCCGGCAATCGCAAGCCCAGCCGCCCAGATTGCCAGTGCCGTCGCGCCCAACACGGGTTTGCGCATTCGATCCCTCCTGTTCCGCGTGATACGAACAGGAATACGCCGCCAAGTGCCCGCGCCAAATGACGCAGATCAATCCGCCTTGAACCGGTTATCCAGCGCCGTCTTGACCTCGGGGCTGACGAATTTCGACACGTCCCCCCCCAGCCGAGCGATTTCCTTGACCAGTTTCGAGGCGATCGCCTGATGCCGCGCCTCGGCCATCAGGAACACCGTCTCGACACTGTCGTCCAGCGCCCGGTTCATGCCGACCATCTGGAATTCATACTCGAAATCCGCCACGGCGCGCAGACCGCGAATGATCAACTGGGCGCCAACGTCATGGGCGCAGTCGATCAGCAGGTTCTCGAAGGGATGGGCAATGATTTCCGTGCCCGTCTCTTCCGAGAGGAGGCTGCATTCCGATTCGATCATCGCCACCCGCTCTTCGAGCGAGAACAGCGGGCCCTTGTCACGGTTGATGGCGACACCGATCACCAAGCGGTCGACCAGCAGGGCGCCGCGCCGGATGATGTCGATATGCCCATGCGTGATGGGGTCGAAGGTTCCGGGGTAAAGACCAACGCGCATGGCTGTTTCCCTTGTGGTACGTCGGTTCGCACGCAACAATATTGCGCGTGCGAATGCAACCCGGAACCGCCATCTGGGGCGAAATCCCTCACCAGGGGTTCGAGATCATCCCTTCCAGCGCGTCCTTTTCCGCGGCCAGTTCCGTCAGGCGCGCCTTGACGACGTCGCCCAGCGTGACCAGCCCGACCATCTTGCCGTCCTCGACCACGGGCATATGGCGAAACCGGCCCTCGGTCATCCTGGCCAGGATCGCGTCGGCCCGGTCATCGCGCGTACAGGTGATCGGATCGGGGGTCATGTAGGTGTCGACACTTGCGTCGAGACAGCCGCCGCCGTGGGCCGCGAGTTCACGCACGATGTCGCGTTCCGACAGGATTCCCATCGCGGTCGAGCCATCCTTCGAGACCACGACCGTACCGATGCGTTTCTCGGCCAGGATCCGCGCGGCATCGGCCACCTTGGTGTCCGGCTTGACGGTGAAAACCCCGTCCGTGCCCTTGCTCTTCAGGATCTGGTGGACCTGCATCGTCGAACCTCCTTGCATGATACCCTATGCGACAGCGTGACGCGGGCGGACATAACCTGTCAAGTGGCTGAAAGTCTTAAGCCACCGGCGACCGCCCGTCGCGGCTCAGCCGGGGTCGGCGCGGTCTGCCAGTGCCTCCAGACGCGCCAGTTCCTCGCGCATGCCGGCCACCAGGGCCTCGGCAAAACGGGTCTGGCGTTCAAGACGGCGGTCGTCGGCATGGCGCACGAGGTAGAAACTGCGGGTCAGCGAGATCACGTCACGCAGGACAAAGCGCATCCCCGGCGCCGTCGGCATTGCGAAATCATGCACGATGCCCAGCCCCGCGCCCTGCCGCAGCCAATGGAACTGGACCGCGACAGAGTTCGAGGCCAGCGGCACCCGGTCCAGCCCAAGTTCGCCAAGGTAGTCCAGCTCCTTGTCGAAGATCATGTCGGGAATATAGCCAACGATCCTGTGGCCACGCAGGTCCTCGGGGCGTCTCACGGGGTCGTTTTGCGCAAGATACTCGGCGCTTGCTGCAAGATGCAGGCGATAGTCGGTGATTTTCTGCACGACCAGTCGCCCGGCAGAAGGAGGAGAGACGGCAATCGCCATGTCCGCCTCGCGCCGGGAAAGGTTCACCACCCGAGGCAGCGCGACGATCTGCACGTCCAGGTCCGGGTTCGCCGCAGCGATGCGCGCGCAGACTTGCGGCAACAGGAAATTGGCGCAACCGTCCGGCGCCCCGATGCGGATCTGCCCAGACAAGCCCTCTGCCCGGCCGACCAGCGCCTCCGAGGCCTGCGACGCCGCCTGTTCCGCCTCTTCGGCGAAGCGCACCAGCCGCGTGCCCGCCTCTGTCAACGCATAACCCTGCGGGGACTTGGCAAAGAGCGGCGCCCCCAGCGATTCCTCCAGCCGCGCCACCCGGCGCCCCACCGTCGCCGCATCCATGCGCAGGCGCCGCCCCGCCGCCGACAGGCTTTCGTCCCGCGCCACGGCAAGGAAGATCCGCAGGTCATCCCAGTTGTCCATCATCCACCTTTGCAAAAACGCAAAACGCTTTTGCCGCATTCTGTCTGTTCAGCTCATTTTTGCAAGAGTACAGTCCGCGCCAAGGGAACAAGGAGGATTCCGATGACCGAACTCACCAACTGGATCAACGGCCAGCACGTCAAGAGCGGCTCGGGCCGCTTTTCGGATGTCTACAACCCCGCCACCGGCGAGGTGCAGGCCAAGACCCCGCTGTCCTCCGTGGACGAACTGAACGAGGCCGTCGCCAAGGCCAAGGAAGCGCAGAAGGCCTGGGGGGCCACCAACCCGCAGCGCCGCGCCCGCGTGATGATGAAATTCGGCCAGCTCATCAACGAGCACATGGACGAACTGGCCGAGCTGGTCAGCCGCGAGCACGGCAAGACCCTGCCCGACGCACGCGGTGACGTGCAGCGCGGTCTCGAGGTGGTCGAGGTCTGCATGGGCGCGCCCAACATGCTGAAAGGTGAGTTCACCGACGATGGCGGCCCGGGCATCGACCTCTATTCCATGCGCCAGCCGCTGGGCGTGGTCGCCGGCATCACGCCGTTCAACTTCCCCGCCATGATCCCGCTGTGGAAGATGGCCCCGGCGTTGGCCTGCGGCAACGCCATGATCCTCAAACCGTCCGAGCGCGTGCCCTCCACCGCGCTGCGCCTGGCCGAGCTGATCCAGGAAGCGGGCCTGCCCGACGGCGTCCTGCAGGTCGTGAACGGTGACAAGGAAGTGGTCGACGCGATCCTCGACAACGAGGATATCGCCGGCGTGGGCTTTGTCGGCTCGACACCCATCGCGCAGTACATCTATGGCCGTGCCGCCAACAACGGCAAGCGCGCCCAGTGCTTTGGCGGCGCCAAGAACCACATGATCATCATGCCCGATGCCGACCTCGACAAGGCCGCCGATGCGCTGGTCGGCGCGGGCTACGGCGCCGCGGGCGAACGCTGCATGGCGATCTCGGTCGCGGTTCCGGTCGGCAAGGAAACCGCCGACGGACTGATCGAACGCCTTGTGCCCCGCATCGAAAAGCTGAAGGTCGGCCCCTATACCTCCGAGGACGAGGTCGATTATGGCCCCGTCATCACCGCGCAGGCCAAGTCGCGCATCGAGGGGCTGATCGACAGCGGCGTGAACCAGGGCGCCAAGCTGGTGGTCGACGGCCGCGGCTTCCAGATGCAGGGCTACGAGAACGGCTTTTTCGTCGGCCCGTCGCTGTTCGACGACGTGACCCCGGACATGGAGATCTACCGCGAAGAGATCTTTGGCCCCGTCCTGTCGACCGTGCGCGCCGACAGCTACGAGGACGCTCTGAACCTGGTGATCGACAACCCCTATGGCAACGGCACCGCGATCTACACCGCCGATGGCGACACCGCGCGTGACTTTGCCCACCGGGTGAACGTCGGCATGGTCGGCATCAACTTCCCGATCCCGGTGCCTCTCTCGTACCACACCTTTGGCGGCTGGAAGAAATCGGCCTTCGGCGACCTCAACCAGTACGGCCCCGACGCCTTCCGTTTCTACACCAAGACCAAGACCGTCACGGCGCGCTGGTTCTCGGGCATCAAGGAAGGCGGCGAGTTCAACTTCAAGGCGATGGACTGATCCCCAGTCCAGGCCATCTCGCGGGGCGTGCCTGAAAAAGGTGCGCCCTGTTTCTTTGCGGCATCGTCCAAAAGTATAAAGCTTTCTCTAATCGTTGACAGCTCTCCCATTGGCATGCCACGCTCAACTATAAGGATAGTGTTCAGTAACCCCTTGGGCTGGAATGAACTCTTTCATGATCCTTGGGGCATCATGCCCTCTTGTCAGTGGGCCGGACCCGGAACAGGTCGCCAGCCTGAAAACATGCATGCCGGAACCGTGATAATGCCGATTTCATACTCGATTCATCCGGACCGCGGTCTCGCTCATTTCCACATGACCGGCACGATCGACGTTGCGCAGACCCTCGGGTCGTTTTCCGATTACGTCCGGAACCCCCGGTTCGATCCATCTTATGTGATGCTCACCGACGCCCAGGACGTTGGCGCGGTGGATGCGGATTTCCTTGGCATCGTTGGCGGGGTGCAACGGGCGATGCCCTTTTTGCGCAGCTTTCCGGAGGAGGCCAGCAGCATCATCTACGCCCCCCGCGACCTGATCTTCGGCATGGCCCGGATCATGCAGCAGGTGGTCGAACCGGTGTCCAGGCTGCGGTTCCAGATCCTGCGCGACGAGGGTGAGGCTCTTGCCCTTGCCGGGCAGCCCGAAGCGGATTTCTACGCGCTGGACCAGGCGCTGCGGCCCAGGGTGGCAGCTGGCTGATCCGCGCATATTGCCCCCTTTCCTTTGCTCCGGCGCTCTGCTTTCCTTCGAAAAAATCCTAGGGGGTAACATGACCGAGCCACCGTTCAGCATCGGCATCGAAGAGGAATACCTGCTGGTCGACCGCGAGACCTGCGCGCTGGTCGAGGCGCCCGACGGGTTGATGGAGGCCTGCGCCGCCGAGCTTGAAGGCCAGGTCAGCCCCGAGTTCCTGCAATGCCAGATCGAGATCGGAACCCGCCCCTGTGCCGGCGTCGCCGAGGCCCGGGAGGAACTGCGCCGCCTGCGCGAGGCCGTGTCGCGCCATGCAGCCAGCTATGGCTTGTCGCCTATCGCCGCCTCCTGTCACCCGCTGGCGGACTGGAAGAAACAGCACCACACCGACAAGGAACGCTACAACGACCTGGACCGCGCCCTGGGCAGCGTGGTGCGGCGGATGCTGATCTGTGGGATGCATGTGCACGTCGGGCTGGAGGACGACCCGCTGCGCGCCGACCTGCTGGCGCAGACCAGCTACTTTCTCCCGCACCTGCTGGCGCTCTCGGCCTCCTCGCCCTTCTGGCAGGGCGAGGACACCAAGCTGGCCAGCTACCGTATCTCGGTCTTCGACAACCTGCCGCGCACCGGCCTGCCGCCGCAGTTCGACAGTTGGCAGGACTATCACCGCTCGACCGAGGTGCTGATCGAGACCGGCGTGATCGAGGACCGCAGCCGCATCTGGTGGGACCTGCGCCCTTCGTCCAATTTCCCCACGCTCGAGGCGCGCATCATGGACGTACAGCCGCGCATGGAACATGCGCTGACGCTGGCGGCGCTGGTGCAATGCCTGATGCGGATGCTCTGGCGGCTGCGCGTGCGCAACCAGCGCTGGCGCCTGTATGACCGGTTCCTGATCGGCGAGAACCGCTGGCGCGCACAACGCTATGGCGTCTCCGAGGGACTGATCGATTTCGGGGCGGCGCAGGTGGTTCCCTTCCCGAAACTGGTCGAGGAACTGATGGAGCTGCTGCAGGAGGACGCCGCCGAACTGAAATGCCTGACGGAACTGGCCCGCGCCCGCGAGATCGCCGCCGAAGGCACCTCGGCCGACCGCCAGCGCGCCGCGCTGGCCGCCGCGCGGGACGCGGGCGCCGACCACGAGGGCCAGATGCGCGCGGTCGTGCACCACCTGATCGAGGAATTCCACGCCGACCTGTGAGGCCCGGTCAGGTCACGCGCAGCGATTTGACCACCGCATCCACGGCGCTTTGCACGTCGTGCTGGTCCAGCCGCGCGATACCCATGAACTGGATGTGCATGTCGCCGCGCGCCAGCCAGATTTGCCGCACCGCAACCGGGGCCGCCACCTGGCCGAACATCTGCAGGTTGGCCCCTTTCGGCATCTGCCGCACGACCGAGAAGCCCCGAAAAGGCCCGACCACCACCTCCGGGTTGGACTGCAGCAGTTTCAGCTTGAACCGCCGCGACCAGGGATCGTTCAGCACTTCCTCGTAGCTTTGCGGAATCGGACCGTCGAGGATCTTCATGCCGACACCGGCATCCGGTCCGCCGCGCGCCATCATCAGGTTCCAGTCCCCACCGCTGCCCAGCGTCCGTTCCGGCCCCGGACGGATGATCCGTTTCAACAGCGTGACCCCGAAGACGACCAGCGGACCGTCATAGTCCTGGCGCACGGTGACGGGCCAGCCCGCCGGAACATCCACGGTCAGCCCGGTGGCGGGATGACGGACCCGCTGGCTGCCGTCGTCGGTCTGACCATCCGCATCCCCACCCCCCTCTCCCCGCTCCCGTGCAAGAAAGTCCGTCGCCGCCGCCTCGGCCCGGCGGGAAAACCCTTCGCGCCAGTCCTGAACCAGGCGAAGCAGCGTCTCGGGGTCCTCGACCCCGTGAAAACCGGGATGGCGTTCCTCTGCCGACCGCGAGTTGCCCCTGTCCCCAAACCCAAGCTCTCGCCAGCAGACGGCACCCCGCCGGGTGTAGACAGTGTGGATCTCGTCGGGCCGGGCCGACCTGTAGACATCATTCCCACGGATGCTCAACAGGCGCCTGTCCGTGACCGCGTAGACCCTGACACGGCGGCGGTTGATCCGGGGCGCGACAAAGGCCACCAACCCGACCCCGACAAGCGCCAGCCCCGGTATCAGGCGCGGCTGACCTTCCAGCGACAGGCCCGTCACGCTGTCGAAAATCCCGGTCAGGATCGCAAGACCAAGTCCCCCGGTCAGAACACCGCCAAATGTCGATCCGCCCGACCCAAAGGTGGCTGGGTCAGGGCGCGCCTGCCAGAGCACCCGTTCTCCGGGTTCCAGGAAGGGCGCCAGCTGCGGGTCAACGTCCGCGGGATCCAGTGGCGTCAGGTCGTACATCGCAGTCCCCCTTTCGACTGACCCCACCTAGGCATATCCGGCGGCGATGACGCAAGGTCACGCTCTAAGGTCGCGCCAAAGCAAAAGCGCCAGGCCGAAGCCTGGCGCCATGCACGGGCAGAGGAGTGTCCCGCGCGGGTCGCGGCCGGAGCAGGGTCCGCGACCGAAAGGTCAGACGGCGACCTTGCCCTTGGCGCGGACCAGGTAGATCCCGCCGCCCAGCACCGCCCCGATGATCCAGGCGTATCCGGCCAGCTCGTTCAGCCCCGGCACCCAGACCGTCGCCACCGAGAAGACAGCCGCCACGCAGAAGGCCACCAGCGCGTGCTCGTTCCAGCCGTTGCCATAGTGGTAGATGCCGCCCCGCTCGTTGTAGAGGTCGTCGCGCTTCAGCGCTTCCTTCCGCAGCATGTAGTAATCGACGATCATGATCCCGTAGAGCGGTGCCAGAGTCGCGCCCAGCGTGTTGACGAAGCCCGAGATGCCGAACTGGCTGATAAAGCTGGTCCAGAGACCGCCGATCACCAGCGCAAAACCCGAGGTGATGAGCCCCGCCTTGCGAAAGCTGATCTTCGACGGCGCAAGGTTGGCGATGCCGTTCACCGCCGGGATGAAGTTGGCCACCAGGTTGATGCCCACGGTCGCGGCAAAGAAGGTGATGGCCGCGATGATCCCCAGAACGACGCTGTCGGTGCGGTCGACGATCTCGGTCGGGTTGATGATCTTCTCGCCATAGACCACGGCGGCCCCGGCGGTGGTCAGCAGGGCCAGCGCCGAAAAGAGGATCATGTTGAACGGCAGACCCGCCAGGTTGCCGCGCACCATCGCCTTCTTGTCCCGGGCATAGCGCGAGAAGTCCGAAAAGTTGATCATCACGGCGGCGAAATAGGCCACCATCGTGCCAAAGATCGCCACGGCGCCCTTCAGCTCGGTCGCCCAGGTGCCCTCGGGATTGGCAAAGATCGTCTGCGCCTCGGACAACAGCTTGCCGTCAGCGGCGAACCACAGGTAGATCACCAGCCCGATCATGACCGCGTAGACGAACGGCCCGGCAAAGTTCAGGAACCCCTCGACCCAATCCATGCCGCGCCAGAAGATCACGATGTGAAAGGCCCAGACCAGGACGAAGGACAGCCAGTCGATCTCTGTCAGGCCCAGGTAGGCGGTGCCGCCGGTGATCCCGGTGACCGACTTGATCAGAAGCGCCAGCGCCGTCGAGGCGAAATAGACCTGCACCCCGTACCAGAAGACCGCCACCGTCGCCCGCAGGACGGCGGGCAGCTTGGCGCCCTGGGTGCCCATGCTGGCGCGGGCAAAGACCGGGTAGGGAATGCCATAGCGTTCCCCCGCCGCGCCCGAGAGGTTCACCAGGAACATCACGAACAGCCCCGCCACGATCAGCGAGGCAAAGGCCGTCCAGCCGCTGACCCCGAACGAAATGAACAACGAGGCCACCAGCGAATAGCCGAACAGCGACTGGATGTCGTTTGCCCAGACGTTGAAGATCGCGAACCAGCCCCATGTCTTTTCCTTCTCCGTCACCGGGCGCAGCGCGTCCTGCGCCACCTCGCCGCTGTCGGCCTCTGCCGTGATTGCGTGCATCTTTCCTCTCCCTTTCTCCCGGCCCGGAGCATTCGGCGCCCCCGGCCCTCCCGTTCTTATTGATCTGCCAGCTGGCATGATTTGTGAAATGTTAGTTAATAGATTACACGCTGGGTATAATGAAAACCAAACATGACCTTTCGGATTTTCCGAAGGATCGGAACCCGGGGCCGCCGCCTCTTGCCGCCGGACCGGCCGCGACGGGACGATCCCCTTGGCACCGCGCCCTGCCCGCGCTACGAGGCCGGAACAGCGTGGAGAGCCCCATGAAAACCGCCATCGCCACCTCCGACTACTTCGTGATGGGCGAGACCTTCATCAATCGCCACATCGCCCACCTGTTCGGGGGCGACACCTGCGTGGTCTGCGGGCGGTCCAACGGCGAGGACCCATTGGGCAAACCCCTTTTCACCCGCCGCGCCCCCCTGACCCCGATGGACAAGCTGCGGGCTCCCTTTGCCGCCGCCTCCGGCGCCCTGCTGCACGGCACCTCGCGCCTGCCCTTCGGTGACAACCGCAAGCGCCTGGCCGGCTTCCTGCAAGACCAGGGCGTGCAGGTTATCCTGGCCGAATTCGGCACCCAGGCGCTGGTCATGGCCAAGCTGGGCAACGACCTGGGCATTCCGGTCTTCACCTACTGGCGCGGCACGGATGCCTCCAAGATGCTGCGCTCGGCGCAGCGGGTGCGCTCCTACCGGCTGATGATGCCGCGCCTCGCTGGCATGTTCTCGGTCTCACAATTCCTGCTCGACAACCTCGCCCGCCACGGCATCCGCCACGACAACGCCCATGTCGTGCCCTCAGGCGTCGACATCCGCCGCTTTACCCCGGCGGACAAACGCCCCGGCAGCTTCCTGGCCGTGGGGCGCATGGTCACAAAGAAGGCCCCGCAGGTGACCCTGCGCGCCTTCGCCAGCGCCGCCGCTACCCGCGACGCGCATCTGACCTTCATCGGCGACGGCCCCCTGCTGGCAGAATGCCAGGCCCTGGCCCAGACCCTTGGCGTGGGGGACAAGGTGACCTTCACCGGCGCCCTGCCCCACGACCAGGTCCGCCAGCACCTGCAATCCACAGAGGTCTTCCTGCAGCATTCCATCACCGCCCCGGACGGCAACACCGAGGGCCTGCCCACCGCCATACAAGAGGCGCTGGCCTGCGGCTGCATCACCCTGTCGACACGCCACGCCGGCATCCCCGAGGCGGTCGAGGACGGCGTGAACGGCCTTTTGGTCGATGAATGGGACGAAACCGGCTTTGCCGATCGCATCGCACAGATCCTCGACACGCCCGACCGCACAGAGATGACCCGGGCCGCCCGCGCCACCGCCGAGGCAAAGTTCGACAACGACATCGGCCTGGCCCGGGTCGAGGACGTGATCCGCACGACCCTCGCCAACACCTGAGTTACCGCAAACACAGGTCGCCGACCGGCACAACAGCTTTGCAGAAATGCAAAGCTGTCCTGCGCTGTGCATGGTTGCATTGCGCGGCCCTTCGGGCGACAATTTGAACATGCGTTCATTTCAGCCCGGGGGAGGACGGCCGCAATGGATTTCGCGCTTTCAGAGGAACAGACCGCCATCTTCGACATGGCCTATGCCTTCGGGCAGGAAAGGATCGCGCCCCACGCCCGCCAGTGGGAGGCCGAGGGCACCATCCCGAAACAGCTCTGGCCAGAGATCGCCGAACTCGGCTTCGGCGGGCTCTATGTCAGCGAGGAGAGCGGCGGCGCCGGTCTCACCCGTCTCGACGGGACGCTGATCTTCGAGGCCCTCAGCATGGCCTGCCCCTCGGTCGCCTCCTTCCTGTCGATCCACAACATGTGCGCCAAGATGATCGACAGCTTCGCCAGCGACGCCTTCAAGGCCCGGGTCCTGCCAAGGGTCCTGACGATGGAAACGGTCCTCAGCTACTGCCTGACCGAACCGGGCTCGGGCTCGGACGCCGCCGCCCTGCGCACCCGCGCCACCAAGACCAACGAGGGCTACCGCCTGACGGGCACCAAGGCCTTCATCTCCGGCGGCGGCTACTCGGATGCCTATGTCACCATGTGCCGCACCGGCGACGACGGCCCGAAAGGCATCTCGACGCTCTACATCGAGGACGGGGCCGAGGGCCTCAGCTTCGGCGCGCTCGAGGACAAGATGGGCTGGAAATCCTCGCCCACCGCCCAGGTCCAGTTCGACGACTGCCCGGTCCCGGCGGAAAACCTCATCGGCGAGGAAGGCCGCGGATTCAGCTACGCGATGGCCGGCCTCGACGGCGGCCGCCTCAATATCTCGGCCAGCGCGCTTGGCGGTGCGCAGAACGCGCTCGACCTGACCCTGCAATACATGTCCGAGCGCCGCGCCTTCGGCCGCACCATCGACCAGTTCCAGGCCCTGCAATTCCGCCTGGCCGAGTACGAGACCAGGCTCCAGGCCTCCCGCACCTTCCTGCGCCAGGCCGCCTGGAAGCTCGACACCGGCGCCCCCGACGCGACGAAATTCTGCGCGATGGCCAAGCTCATGGTCACCGACAGCGCCTTCGAGGTCGCCAACGGCTGCCTGCAGATGTTCGGCGGCTACGGCTACCTGGCCGACTACGGCGTCGAAAAGATCGTCCGCGACCTGCGCGTGCACCAGATCCTCGAAGGCACCAATGAAATCATGCGCCTGATCGTCTCGCGCCAGATGCTGGCCAATTGACCGCCCCGCTGCTTCTTCTTGGGTAAAATACCTCTCGGGGGAGCGCGAGGGGGCAGACAGCCCCCTCGCTCCCGCCCTCACAGCCAGGACCGACATGTCAGACATTCAGATCCGCACCGAAGGCCAGGCCGGCCGCATCACCCTGACCCGTCCCAAGGCGCTGAACGCGCTGACCTGGGACATGTGCCTGGCCACGGAACAGGCGCTGGACGCCTGGGCCGTTGACGAAGGCGTGAAGCTGATCATCCTCGACGCGACAGGCGACCGCGCCTTCTGCGCCGGCGGCGACATCGCCGAGATGTACCGGACCGGCAAGGCCGGCGACCTCGACTACGGGCGCAGCTTCTGGCGCGACGAATACCGCATGAACGCCAAGCTGGCCGAATATCCGAAACCCATCGTCAGCTTCCTGCACGGCTTTGTCATGGGCGGCGGTGTCGGCATCGGCGGGCATTGCTCGCACCGGATCGTGGGCGAGACGACGCAGGTGTCCATGCCCGAATGCGGCATCGGCTTTGTGCCCGACGTCGGCGGCACCTACACGCTGGCCCGCGCGCCGGGGCGGCTGGGCGAATACCTCGGGATCACCGCCGCGCGCATGGGTCCGGGCGATGCCATCCACGCGGGCTTTGCCGATCGGTTCCACCCCGAAGCCGTCTGGCCCGCTCTGAAACAGGCGCTGATCGACAGCGGCGACGTGGCCGCCCTGGGCGAGGCGCCACAGGCCCCGGACAGCCCGCTGGCCGCCACACAGGCCGAAATCGACGCGCTTTTCGGCGGCGAGACCCTGCGCGACGTGCTCAACACCCTCCGGGCCAGCGACAGCGACCTGGCCCGGGACGCGCTCAAGCGCCTGTCCCGCAATTCTCCGCTGTCGATGGCCGTCACGCTGGAAATGATCCACCGTCTGCGCACCCCCGGCCTCGACATCCGCAAGGCGCTCGCGATGGAATACCGGGTCAGCCACCGGATCATGGACCAGGGGGACTTCCTCGAAGGCATCCGGGCGGCCATCATCGACAAGGACAAATCGCCGAACTGGCGCCACGCACTCGACAGCGTGCCCCTCGTGGACGTGTCGAAGATGCTGATGCCGCTCGGCAAGGACAAACTGGATTTCAGGGAGAGGACCATGCAGATCGGATTCATCGGACTGGGCAACATGGGGGCGCCGATGGCCGCCAACCTTGCCAAGGCGGGCCATGCGGTCAAGGGCTTTGACGTGGCGGGCACAACCGCCGAGGGCGTCACCTCCGTCGCCACCGCACAGGAGGCCGCACAGGGCGCCGACGTGGTCATCACCATGCTGCCCAACGGCGCGATCCTCAAGGCCGTCGCGACAGAGATCCTGCCGGTCATGGACAAGGGCGCCATTCACCTCGATTGCTCCACCGTCGATGTGGCAGCGGCCAGGGCGGCGGCGGATATGGCTGCCGAACATGGGGTCGAGGCGCTGGATGCGCCGGTTTCCGGCGGGGTCGGTGGCGCGGCGGGCGGCACGCTGACATTCATGGTCGGCGGCTCCGACGCCGCCTTTGCCCGCGCCCTGCCCCTGTTCGAGGTCATGGGCCAGAAGGCGGTGCATTGCGGCGCCTCGGGCAATGGCCAGGCGGCCAAGATCTGCAACAACATGATCCTTGGCGTGACCATGATCGCCACCTGCGAGGCCTTTGCCCTGGCCGACAAGCTGGGCCTGTCGCGCGAGGCCATGTACGACGTGGTCTCGACCTCCTCGGGACAGAGCTGGTCGATGACCACCTATTGCCCCGCCCCGGGCGTCGGCCCGCAATCGCCCTCGGACAACGACTACAAGCCCGGGTTCGCCGCCGACCTGATGCTCAAGGACCTGCGCCTGAGCCAGCAGGCCGCCAGCGAGGTCGACGCCGACACGCCGCTGGGCCAGGCCGCGATGGATCTCTACCGCCGCTTTGTCGAGGAAGAGGACGGCGCGGGCCGCGACTTCTCGGCCATGCTGCCCCGGTTCGAGACCCGCGGGCGCAGTTGATCCAAATCATATTCCCGACTCGCGATCCGAGTCATAGCTTACCCGAAGATGAACCTTTGTCTGGGGAAACGTTATGTTCGAGAAAAACATGGGGTCCGCCGATCGCGCCATCCGTGCCGTTCTGGGCGTTCTGTTGGTGATCGCCTTCTTTGCATGGCTCAGCGGCACCTGGGCCTGGATTGCCCTGATCGTCGGCGTGGTCATGCTGGCCACCGCCGCGATGGGATTCTGCCCGCCCTACAGCCTGCTTGGCATCAAGACCTGCGCCCGAAAGTAACCACAGGCACATGACACCCTCGGCAAGTCTTTGCCGGGGGCATGACTTTTGTCGGAACCCGAAGGCTTTGGACGGTATTTCCCTCCAAAGACACAGGAGATCCGACCATGAAAACCCGCTCGCTTGCCATCCTTGTCCTGGCCGCCATGCCACTGGCCCTGCCCGCCACGGCCCAGCCCAAAGGCTGTCCGCCCGGACTCGCCAAGAAGGATCCGGCCTGCGTGCCGCCCGGTCTGGCCAAGAAAGGCGTCAAGGCCCCGGACCGCGACCGCCACTACATCACGGATGACTACGTCATCCTGGTCGATCCGCTGCGTTACGGGCTGGACCCGGACCGCACCTATTATCGCCTAGGGGACGAGGTCGTGCGGGTGGACCGCGAAACCGGCGAGATCCTGAATTTCATCGGCTCTCTCGCCGCACTTCTGGACTGATCCAGCGGAGGGCCGAAAGGCCCTCCTGTTCACTTCTGGCACGTTTTGTACGTTTTGCTGGATTCGCTGTACGTTTTGTACGTTTCGTACAAAAACCGGCTCGCTATTCCGCCGCCACCTTGCGCGGCTTCAGCATCGGCTTGAGGTAACGTCCGGTGTGAGAGGCCTCGACCTCGGCCACCTTTTCCGGCGTGCCTTCAGCGACGATCTGGCCACCGCCATCGCCGCCCTCGGGGCCGATATCGACGATCCAGTCGGCGGTCTTGATGACGTCCAGATTGTGTTCGATCACCACCACTGTATTCCCGGCCTCAACCAATTCGTGCAGCACTTCCAACAGTTTGCGCACGTCTTCAAAGTGCAGACCCGTCGTCGGTTCGTCCAGGATATAAAGCGTCCGCCCGGTCGAGCGCTTGGCCAGTTCCTTGGACAGCTTCACCCGCTGCGCCTCGCCGCCCGACAGCGTCGTCGCCTGCTGACCCACCTTGATATAGCCCAGCCCCACGCGCATCAGCGCATCCATCTTGTCGCGGATCGCCGGAACAGCCTTGAAGAACTCTTGCGCATCCTCGACCGTCATCTCAAGAACGTCGGCTATACTCTTGCCTTTAAAGAGAACTTCGAGCGTCTCGCGATTGTAGCGCGCACCTTTGCAGGTCTCGCAGGTGACGTAGACATCCGGCAGAAAGTGCATCTCGATCTTGATGACGCCATCGCCCTGGCAGGCCTCACACCGGCCGCCTTTGACGTTGAAGCTGAACCGCCCCGGCTTGTATCCCCGCGCCTTGGCCTCTGGCAATCCCGCGAACCAGTCGCGGATCGGGGTGAAGGCCCCGGTGTAAGTTGCTGGATTTGAACGAGGAGTACGCCCAATAGGCCGCTGGTCGATGTCGATGACCTTGTCCAGGTGCTCCAGCCCCTTGATCGTCTCGCAGGGCGCGGGCGTCTGACGGGCGCCGTTCAGCGCCATGCTGGCGGTCTTGAACAGGGTCTCGATGGTCAGCGTCGACTTGCCGCCGCCGGACACACCGGTCACGCAGACGAATTTGCCCAGCGGAAAATCGACGGTCACCTCTTTCAGGTTATTGCCGGTCGCCTTGACCACCTTCAACTTTTTCTTGTTTCCTTTCCGGCGCTTGTCTGGAACAGAGATTTCACGCGTGCCGCTCAGGTACTGGCCCGTCAAGCTGGCGGGGTCACTTGCGACTTCCTCTGGCGTGCCCTGCGACACGACCTGACCGCCATGCACCCCCGCACCGGGACCGATGTCAAAGACGTAATCCGCCTCGCGGATCGCCTCTTCGTCGTGTTCCACCACCAGCACTGTATTCCCCTGGTCGCGCAGGTTCTTGAGCGTGTCGAGCAAGCGCGAGTTGTCGCGCTGGTGCAGACCAATCGACGGCTCATCGAGGACATAGAGAACCCCGGTCAGCCCGCTGCCGATCTGGCTGGCCAGGCGGATACGCTGACTCTCTCCGCCGGAAAGCGTTCCGGAAGAACGGCTTAGCGTGAGATATTCAAGTCCGACGTTATTCAGAAAACCCAGCCGTTCACGGATCTCCTTGAGAATGGCCCTGGCGATCTCGTTCTTCTGGCTGGTCAGGCTGGCGGGCACGGTTTCGCACCAGTCGAAGGCCTGCTTGATCGACATTTCGACCACCTGGCCCACGTGCAGTCCCGCAATCTTGACCGCCAGTGCCTCTTCCCGCAGGCGATAGCCGCCGCAGGTGCCGCAATCGCGGTTGTTCTGGTAGCGTTCGAATTCCTCGCGGATCCAGTTGCTGTCGGTCTCGCGATAGCGCCGTTCCATGTTGGGAATGACGCCCTCGAAAACGCGGCTGACCTGGTAGACGCGCCCGCCCTCGTCATAGCGGAACTGGATTTCCTCGTCGCCCGAGCCATACAGGAAGACCTGCTGCACATGCGCGGGCAGATCCTTCCACCGCGCGTTCTTGTCGAACTCGTAGTGCTTGGCAATCGCCTCGATGGTCTGCAGGAAATAGGGGCTTTTCCCCTTGCGCCAGGGTGCCAGCGCACCGTCGCTGATCTTCAAAGTCTGGTCAGGCACCACCAACCGTTCGTCAAAGAACAACTCGACCCCAAGCCCATCACATTCCGGGCAGGCGCCGAAGGGCGCGTTGAACGAGAACAGGCGCGGTTCGATCTCGGGGATGGTGAAGCCACTGACGGGACAGGCGAAATTCTCGCTGAAGGTGATCCGCTCGGACTCGCCTTCGCGCGGGGCCGTCTCCAGCACCGCGATGCCATCGGCCAGGTCCAGCGCGGTGCGGAAACTGTCCGCCAGCCGGGTTTCCATCCCCTCGCGCACCACGATACGGTCGACCACCACGTCGATGTCATGGCGGAACTTCTTGTCCAGCGTCGGCGGCTCATCCAGCTCGTAGAACTCGCCGTCCACCTTGACCCGCTGGAAACCCTGCTTGCGCAGTTCCAGGAATTCCTTGCGGTATTCGCCCTTGCGGTCGCGCACGATGGGGGCAAGCAGGTAGGCGCGCGTGCCTTCCTCCATGCCCATGACCCGGTCGACCATGTCCTGCACCTGCTGGGCCTCGATCGGCAGGCCGGTGGCGGGCGAATAGGGTGTGCCGACGCGGGCGAAGAGCAGCCGCAGGTAATCGTAGATCTCGGTCACGGTGCCAACGGTCGACCGCGGGTTCTTCGACGTCGTCTTCTGCTCGATGGAAATGGCAGGCGACAGGCCGCTGATGTGGTCGACGTCGGGCTTTTCCATCATGTCCAGGAACTGCCGCGCATAGGCCGACAGCGACTCGACATAGCGGCGCTGCCCCTCGGCATAGATCGTGTCGAAGGCCAAAGAAGACTTGCCCGACCCGCTGAGGCCGGTGATGACAACCAGTTGATCTCGCGGGATATCCACGTCGATCGACTTGAGATTGTGTTCGCGCGCCCCGCGGACTTCGATCTGCTTGAGTTCCGGCATCACTCACCCCCGGCATTCCAACCTGCGTAGACATAGTTGAATTCGGCGAGACCGCCAATCGAAAAACATGAACGAAGTGTGAACAAAAGCAACAGCGCCCGGATTTCCGCCGGCGTGCTTCCTCACGCCGCAGGCTGGTCGGAAAGCGGGCGCCAGTGGGGTAAACCTTTCCTTGCCCGGACAGTGTCCCTCGGTGCAGGGTAGCGGCGTATTACCGCCAAAAGGGGGGATTTCATGACCGGGTTTCGCCGCGCCGCTCTGGCGCTTTGCCTTGTTCCGGCGCTTGCCGCCGCACAGGAAGACAGCAAGTCCATTCTCGTACTCGACGCCTCCGGCTCCATGTGGGGCCAGATAGACGGGGTCGCCAAGATCACCATCGCTCAGGGCGTCGTCGGCGACCTGCTGTCCTCCCTGCCAGAGACGCAGGCGCTGGGGCTGACCGCCTATGGCCACCGCACCAAGGGCGATTGCACGGACATCCAGACGCTTGTCGAACCCGGCACCGCCAGCCGCGACGCCATCGCCGCCCAGGTGAACAAGCTGCGTCCGCGTGGCAAGACGCCGATGACCGATGCGGTCATCCAGGCCGCCCAGGCGCTGAAATACACCGAAGACCCGGCCACCGTGATCCTGGTGTCCGACGGGATTGAGACCTGCAACCCCGATCCCTGCGCCGCCGCCCGCGCGCTGGAAGAGGCCGGCGTGGACCTGACCGTGCACGTGGTCGGCTTTGACGTCAGCGACCCCGAGGCACGCCGCCAGATGCAATGCATGGCCGACGAGACCGGTGGCCAGTTCCTGCTGGCCGCCAATGCCAGCGAGTTGGGCAAGGCCCTGACCGAGGTGACGCAGGCGCAGCCGGCGGCCACCTTCTCGACCCGTTTCGTGGCGCAAGACGGCGCCGAGGGCGGCACCATCGAAACGCCGCTGGTCTGGGATGTTCGCCGCGGCGACGAGGTGATCGTCGACTTTCAGCAAAGCGCCTCGCTGGACATCGACCTGCCCGCCGGCAGCTATACCGTGACCGTGCTGCGCCCCGATGACGAAAGCAGCGTCGAAAAGAGCTTTGACGTGACCGACGCCACGCAGACCGTCACCCTTGTGCTGCCCAGCTCCCTGCCCGAGGCGCTGGTCAGCGGTGCTGAACAGGCGGTGGCCGGATCGACGATCCCTGTCACCTGGGAAGGCCCGGACGAGGACGGCGACTATGTCACCGTCTCCAGGCCGGACGACAAGGGCTATGTGAACTACACCTACACGCGGGACGGCACGCCCGCGCAACTGGTGATGCC
>NZ_JARAMO010000019.1:0-15792 GCF_028807275.1 Mameliella sp. AT18 | reverse complement strand
CAGCACCTCGAGGTAGAGAAAGGCCCCGAGGCCCCCGGTCGCGGCGGTGCTGCGGCTTTGTTCGCTGGCATCCAGCACATGGCCCACCAGTTCCACGGCGAGAAAGGTCAGAAGCCCGCAGACCGAGGCAAAGAGGAACTCTGCCCCCTGGCCCGCCGGAAGGCTGACGGTGAATCCGACGGCGACGGCCAGCACCAGCGCCACCTCGATGCCGCGGATCTCGGACCAGTCGCGCAGGCGGCTTTCCAGCGCCTTGACCCAGTCGACCTCTTTTTCCTCGTCCATGAAATAGCTCAGCGCGACCATCATCAGGAAGGTGCCGCCGAAGGCGGAGATCGACAGATGCGCCCCTTCCATGATGCGCGCGTATTCCTGCGGCTCGCGCGCGGCGAGGATCAGTGCCTCGATCGGGCCGATGCGGGCGGCGATGACCACCACCAGCAGCGGAAAGACGATGCGCATCCCGAAGACGGCGATCAGGATGCCCCAGGTCAGGAAGCGGTGCTGCCATTCCGGCGTCATGTCCTTGAGCTTGTTGGCATTGACGATGGCATTGTCGAAGGACAGCGAGATTTCCAGCACCGCCAGCACCGCGCCGATCATCAGGAAGGACAGGGCGCCGCCCAGGTGGCCGGTGCTTTGCCAGCCCAGCCAGAAGGACAGGATCAGCCCGATCACGGTAAACCCGACCGGCCATTTGAAATAGGGCAGGAGGTCTTTCATGCGACGCTCTCGGGCAGGGTGTAGACCGGGTTCAGCAGCGGTTCACCGGCGAAATGCGCCCTGAGGTTGTCGACGACCGTCTGTGCCATCGCGTCCCGCGTTTCCACCGTGCCGCTGGCGTGGTGGGGGTAAAGCGTGACATTGGGCAGGGCGGTCAGCGCCGGGTCGGGGTTGGGTTCGTTTAGGTAGACGTCCAGCCCCGCGTTGCCCAGCGTGCCGGAGGTCAGCGCGGCGATCAGGTCGGCCTCGTTCACCACGGATCCACGCGCGACGTTGATCAGCGTGCCTTGCGGTCCCAGTGCCTCCAGCACCTCGGCATTGATCATCCCCTCTGTTTCCGGCCCGCCTGGGACGATGACGATCAGGATGTCGGCCCATCGGGCCAGCTCCGTCACCGTCTCGAAATAGGCATGATCGACGGGTTTGGGCCTGCGGCTGTGATAGCCCAGGCAGACCCGGAAAGGGGTCAGGCGGCTGGCGATCGCTTTGCCGATGGTGCCCAGCCCGGCGATGCCCACCTTCTTGCCCTTGAGCGCCGACAGAAGCGGGTACATCCCCTTGCGGCCCCAGTCGCCGGATTTGACATAGTCATGCGCGGCTACCAGGTCGCGGCGGCAGGCCAGCGTCAGCATCACGGCGGTATCGGCCACGTCGTCACAGAGCGCGTCGGAACTGTTGGTCAGGGCGATGCCTTTTTCACGCAGCGCCGCGTCGTCGATGGACTCGAACCCCGCCGAAGAGCAGCAGACGATTTCAAGGTTGGGCAGATGTTCAAGGTCGGCGCGGGTCAGCGCGGCATGGCCGTTGGTGACGATGCCCCGGCAGCGCGGACCGTGTTCCGCCAGGAAGCCCGCCTTGTCCTCGGCCTCGTCGAGCCGGTGCAGGGTATAGGCGGCCTCCAGCTGTTCCATCGCCCTGGGCCGGGCGGGGTAGAGAACCAGAACGTCTTCCTTGCTCATCACGAGGCCTCCTTCATTGCGTCCCGCGCCGCGCGCCGTTCGGCCTGTACCTCGGGGTCGGGGTGCAGCGAGGCGGCCATGAGGTTGCGGGTATATTTCATGCGCGGCGCGTCGAAGATCTGGGCCACGGGGCCCTGTTCGACGATCCGCCCGCCCTGCATCACCACCACCCGGTGCGCGAAATCGCGCACCAGCGGCAGGTCATGGGCGATGAAGAGATAGCTCAGCCCCAGCTCATCCTGGAGCCGGGTCAGCAGCTCGATCACCTGCGCCTGGATCGACACGTCGAGGGCGGAAACGGCCTCGTCGCAGACGATCAGTTTGGGTTCCAGCGCAAGCGCCCGGGCGATGGCGATCCGCTGCCGCTGTCCGCCCGAGAACTGGTGCGGGTAGCGAAACATGTGATCGGCGCTCAGCCCCACCTGTTCCAGGAGGTCGCGCACCCGTTCCTTCCACTGCGGTTTGGGCAGGATGTCGGGATGGATGGCCCAGGCCTCGGAGATGATCTGGTAGACCGACATGCGCGGGTTGAGCGATTGCGTCGGGTCCTGGAACACCATCTGGATGTCGCGGCGCATCTCGAAGAGGTCGCGCGCGGGCATGGTGACTAGGTCGCGGCCCTGCCAGAGCGCTTCGCCCATGCTGGCCTCTTCGAGACGCAAAAGGCATTTCGCCAGCGTCGACTTGCCCGAGCCGCTTTCGCCGACGATGGCCACCGTTTCGCCCGGCAGGACCGTCAGGCTGGCGTTGTCCAGAGCGGCGAAGGCGCCGTAGTGCTTGCTCAGCCCGTTGATCTCGAGGATCGGCGTGATGCCGGTGTCCAGCGGTGGGGCCATGTCGCCGCCGCCGGGCACGGCACCGATCAGCTTTTTCGTGTAGGGATGCGCAGGCGCGCGATAGACCTCTGCCGCGCTGCCCGTCTCGACGATCTGGCCCGAGTTCATGACCACCACGCGGTCGGCCACCTCGGCCACCACGCCAAGGTCATGGGTGATGAGCAGAAGGCCCATGCCGGTCTCGCGCTGCAATTCCTCCAGCAGGGCGAGGATCTGCGCCTGCACGGTCACGTCCAGCGCGGTGGTGGGTTCGTCCGCGATCAGGATGTCGGGTTTCAGCGCCAGCGCCATCGCGATCATCAGGCGTTGCCTTTGGCCGCCGGAAAACTGGTGCGGGTAGGCGTCGACCTTGTTGGCGAAATCCGGGATGCCGACCCGTTCCAGCAGTTCCAGGCACCGGGCGCGCGCCTTGTCGGCGGGCCAGCCGTGCGCCGTCATGATCTCTTCGATCTGGAAGCCGACGGTATAGACCGGGTTCAGGTGGCTCAGCGGGTCCTGAAAGATCATGGCGATGCGCTTGCCGTTCAGTTGGCGGCGCTCTTCGCCGGACTTCTTCAGCAGGTCGGCGCCCTCGAAGAGGATCTCGCCCGTGACGATCTCTCCCGGCGGGCAGTCGATCAGGTTCATGATCGCCGAGGCCGAGACGGATTTGCCCGAGCCGCTTTCGCCCAGGATGGCCAGGCATTCGCCGCGGTCGAGGTGCCAGCTGACATCGCGGACGGCATGGACGGTGCCCTGGGCGGTGTGGAAATCGACGGTGAGGTTTCGGACCTCCAGCAGGTGGCTCATTTCTTCTTCCTCGCGATTTCGAGCCGCCAGCGTTGCACCGGGTCCAGCGCGGTGCGCATCCAGTTCGACAGCAGGTTCAACGACAGGGTGGTGAGGATGATGGCAAGGCCGGGCATGAAGGACAGCCACCAGGCGTTGGTCAGGTAGGGGCGGCCCTGGGCGACCATCAGGCCCCAGGTGATCTCGGGCGGCTGGATGCCGATGCCGAGGAAGGAAAGGGACGACTCGGCCAGCATGACAAAGGCGAAATCCAGCGTCGCGATGGTCACCAGCGTCGGGAAGACGACGGGCAGGATGTGGCGAAAGACGATCCGCAGGGTCGAGGCGCCCATGACCTGGGCGGCCTGCACGAACATGCGTTCGCGGATCTCCAGCACCTCGGCGCGGGTGGTGCGCAGGTAGACGGGGATGCGGGTGATCGCCAGCACGATGATCAGGTTCGTGACCGAGGGCGACAGCATGTAGAGCACGATCACCGCCAAGAGCAGCGAGGGAAAGGACATGATCACGTCCGCCAGCCGCATGATGACCTGGCTGCCCAGTTTTGAGGTGTAGCCGGCGATCAGGCCCAGCCCGGTGCCGATGGCCATCGAAAACAGGACCGCGCCGGCGGCCACCATCATGGTGTTCTGCGCCGCGACGATGATCCGGGCCAGCAGCGGGCGGCCCAGGGCGTCGCCGCCCAGCCAGAATTTCCAGTCCTTCGAGAAGTCGAAGGGCGGCGCATTGCGGCCGCGCAGGTTGTTGCGCATGGCCTGATCTTCAAGGAACATCGGCCCGAAGATCGCGCAGAGCACGATGACCGTCAGGAAGACCGCGGCACAGAGCGCGAACTTGTCACGCCAGAGCATCTTGAGGATCGACAGCCAGGCGGGCGGGGTCTCGGGGATGGTCCCGGAGTTCTCGGAGACGGCCATTGGATCAGTACCGGATGCGTGGATCGAGCACCGCGTAGAGGATGTCGATCAGGATGTTCATGAGGAAGATGGCGACGGCGGTGACGAAGATCGCCGCCAGCACCACGGTGAAATCGCGCTGCAGGATCGAGTCGATCATCAGCTTGCCGACGCCGGGAAAGCCAAAGACCGTCTCGACCACCACGGCGCCGTTCAAGAGCGCCGCCGCCTGGTCGCCGATGACGGTGATGACCGGCAGCATGGCGTTGCGCAGCGCGTGGACAAAGATGATCGGGCGGTTCCTGACGCCCTTGGCGCGGGCGGTCTTGACGTAGGCCGAGCTGAGCGCGGTGATCATCGAGCCGCGCACGATCTGCAGGATCAGGCCAAAGGGGCGGATGAACAGGACCGAGATCGGCAGGATCCAGTGCCAGACCGATCCGGTGCCCGAGGTCGGCACCCAGCCCAGGTTGACCGAGAAGATGACGATGGCGACGATGGCGATCCAGAAATCCGGGGCGCTGGCGCCGATCAGGGAAAAGAAGGTGGCGATGCGGTCGAAGAGGCCGCCGACCTTGAAGGCGGCAAGACTGCCCAGGACGATGGCCGCGGCGGTGACAAGCGCCATCGTGATCACCGCCAGTTGCAGCGTCCAGACAAAGGCGCGCAGGACCGCGTCCAGCGCCGGTTCCGATCGGCGGATCGACTCTCCGAAATCGAGGCGGACGAGATCGCCGACATAGCGGCCGAACTGGACGATCAGCGGATCGTTGAGCCCGTGCAGCTCGCGGAACTGTTCGCGCGATTCAAGCGAGGCATCGACCGGCAGGTAGAGCGTGGTCGGATCGCCGGTCAGGCGCGACAGGAAGAAGACCAGGACGATCAAGGCGACAAGCGAGATGGCGCTGGCAATGGCGCGTTGTCCGAGAAAGCTTTTCATGGGAGGTGGCCTTGATGCTGTGCCGGGGGCAGGGGACCCGCCCCCGGCGTTGCGGGAACCTTACTTGAAGGCGATCTGCGACAGCTGAAGTTCGCTGTTCGTCTTGATGGTGGGGGCAAAGTCCAGGCGCGGGTTCACGCGGGAAAAGCCGACCATGTGGAACAGCAGCACGTCGGTGACGGCCTCGCCGTGGATATAGGCAAAAAGCTCGCTCCACAGCTGTTCGCGCTTGTCGCCGGTTGCGGCGGTTGCGGCGGCGATCATGTCGTCGATCGTGGCGTCGGTGGTGCCGGACTGCAGGCCGTCCGAATGGTACTTGAAGTACATCGAGAAGACCGGGTCGCCGTTGGCGTTGTCATGCATCGCCTGCACCATCGTAGGGCCGCGATCCTCGGCGAAGGGCTTGGAGTAGAAGTTCTCCCACTCGGCCACCTCGTACATCTGCAGCTCCATGTTGAAGCCCGCATCCTGGAACATCTGGAGCATCGCCTCCATCGTCTCCAGCACGTTGCCGAAGTTGTTGGTCCGCCCGATCAGGGTGATGGTCTGGTCGACCGGCACGCCGTCGGCCTTGGCCTCTGCCAGCAGGGCCTTGGCCTTGTCCGGGTCATAGGCATAGGGCGTCAGGTCGTGGTTGTAGCCAATGGTCGAGGGCGGTGTCATGCCCGTGGCCAAGAGGGTGCCATCGGCGAGGATCGTGCCGATGAATGCCTCGCGGTCGACGGCATGGTTCAGCGCCTGGCGCACCCGCACGTCGTTCAGGGGAGCGGTCATGTTGTCGACCCGCAGGTAGACGGTTTCCGAGTTCGGATAGGAATAGTCCATGTCCGGATCGGTGGCGTCCTGCAGGGCGATGTTCGGCGCGATGTCGGCCTCGCCGGTCTTGACCATCGCGGCGCGCACGGCGCTGTCCGAGCGGAAGACATAGGTGGCGCTTCGCACCGCCGGGGCGTCGCCCCAGTAGTCGTCGCGCACGCTCAGCTTGATGTTCTGGCCGACGTTGTATTCGTCGAAGGTATAGGGCCCGGTGCCGATGGGCGTGTCGACGAAGCTGTCCATCGGGGTTTCCGAGGGCACCACCGTCATAGTCGACATCAGCAGCGGCAGGATCGGCTGGGCCGGGTCCGCGGTGATGTCGATGGTGTGTTCGTCGACGATCTCGGTGGTGATCTCCATGCCGCCAAAGAACTTGGCGCCGATCTCGCAGACGATGGCGTCGCCGGTGGTCCGCGCGATGGAATGGGCCACGTCTTCGGCGCCGAATGTGGTGCCATCCGAGAAGGTCACGCCCTCACGCAGGGCAAAACGCCAGGTGCCGCCGCCCATGTCCTCCCAGCTGGTGGCCAGGCGCGGTTGCAGGCCCTCGCCCGGAACCAGCTCGGTCACGGTTTCAGAGATGTTCTGCTGGATGACGCGGCCGATGTTGGACCGCGAGGTCATGCAGGGTTCGACAACGTCCAGTTCCTCGGACAGGACGATGGTGACGGAATTGTCCTGCGCCAGCGCCGAACCGGCGATGGTTGATGCAAGAAGCGCCGCGCTGATGCGGCCGAACTTGTGGGTCATGGTTCTCCTCCCTATTCCCCGAATACCGGCACCCCTGACGGGCGCCTCTTTTCCGACCCGGTTCACTGCCGGGATCGGTATTTCGTTCAGGGTACGCCTCTGCGCCCCGATGTATATTCCAATCTTGAATTGATATGATCCACAAATTGGATCACTGTATGGCAACACGCTGCAAGGCTGCAGGAGGCGTCGTCTTGGCCAGGGCCGGTTTCGATCTTTACCAGTTGCGCTGTTTCGTGGCGGTGGCCGAAGAGCTGAATTTTCGCCGCGCGGCAGAGCGTTTGAACATCACCCAGCCGCCCTTGTCGCGGCAGATCCAGTTGCTGGAACACGCGCTGGGCGAACAGCTGTTCGAGCGGTCCAACCGCGCGGTGCGCCTGACCCCGGCGGGGGACAGCCTGCTGGCCAGTGCCGGTGACATCCTGCAGCGGGCCGAACACGCGGCGCTGATGGTGCGTCAGGCCGCGCGGGGCGAGGCGGGGGACGTGGCGCTGGGCTTTGTGCCCTCGGCGGCCATCGACTTTGTGCCCCGCCTGGTCTCCGAGGTGCGCCGGACCCTGCCGCATGTCACGGTCAAGCCGATCGAGATGATGAGCTACGAGATCAACCAGGCGCTGCTGTCCGGGCGGCTGGACCTGGGGCTGACGCGGACCGCGCGCCGCCATGCCGAGATCGAGAGCACGCTGGTGGTCAGCGAGCCCTTCGTGCTGGCGATTCCGGCCGATCATCCGCTGGCCCGCAAGGCGCAGCCCGGTCTGGGCGATCTCGACGGGCTGCCCTTCGTCGGCTATTCCGCCGACCGCGGCGGGTTCCTGCGCGAGATGCTGGGCGCGGCTTTGGCGACCGAAGGGGTGACGCCCACGACCGTGCTGGAGGTCAGCCAGACGATTTCCGTGCTGGCGCTGGTCAACCGGGGGCTGGGGCTGGCACTGGTGCCCAAGTCGGCGCAGACGGTGCAGATGGCCAACCTGGCTTACCGCGAGATCGTGACACCGGACCAGCTGCGCTCGACCCTTTATCTGACTGCCGGGCCGAAGCGGCTGGAAACGCCGCTGTATCACCGGCTGAAAGCGGCGACGCTGCGGTCTCTGGAGCCGTTTCGCTGAGACGCTGCTCATAGGACGGGCCGCCGGCGCGCGCTTTGCGCCATCAGGATGGTGGCGACGAAGATCACCAGTGCCCCGATCCAGGTGGACATGGCCACCACCTGCCCGAAGAACAGGTAGCCCAGTGCCGCCACGAAGGGCAGGCGCAGGAAATCCACCGGCCCGATCAAGGAGGCCTCGGCGTAGTAGAAGGCGCGGGTGACGCAGGTCATGGCCAGCGCCCCCAGCACACCCTGCACCGCCAGCAGCCCCCATTGCGCCAGTGTCGGGTTGGACCAGACGAAGGCGGCGGGAATGGCGGCGACGGGTACGGTGGCGATCAGGTTCCAGGCGACCAGCGTTTCCGTCGAATCGCGGGCGGACATGGGTTTGAGGATCAGCTGGATCAGCGCCGTCAGCAGGGCGCCCAGCAGCGCGAATTGCAGCCCCAGGGAGATGCCCGTGTCGCTGCCCGGGTTCAGCACGATCAGCACCCCGGCGAATCCCACCGCCACCGCGGCGATCCGCAGCGCGCGGGGCCGTTCCGACAGGAACAGCCAGGCCCCGATGGTGACAAAGATCGGCGCGGTAAAGGCGATGGCGGTCACGATCGCCAGCGGCGCTGTGGCGAAGGCCACGAAATAGGCCAGCAGCGAGGCCAGTTTCAGCGCCGCGCGCAGGAAGTGCCGGAAATGATAGTTGGATTTCAGCATCCCGGGCCGTGACAGAATCCACGGAAGGACCACCAGCAAGCCAAAGAGCGAGCGTGTGAATCCCATGACGAAGGGATGCACCTCTGGGCTGAGTTGCCGTACGAGCACCGCGTCCACGGCCCCCAGCGCCGAGGCCAGCATCATGAGGCTGACACCCAGCAGCTCTTTCTGATCGCTTCTCAACCCCCACCGGCCTCCTCCTGCCAGGCTTGGCAGCGGGCGACGGATGGGCCGCCCGGCTGATGGCGCTGACTGTCACAGCGTTGCCTTGAATTGTCAAATTATTTCGAGAGAGGAGGTGGATTGAGAAATTTTCACTCAGAAAGGGCGTTTAAAAACAATGTTTTGTGTAATGCGTTCCCGGATTTCTGCGCTGCGTGAGTGCCTCATTCAACTTGACAACTTTGGAAAATTGGCTGAACTCTTGCGCCTATCGAGGCCCCGGAGAAAGGACGGCGAGATCATGCAAGCCACGCCCACCCCGCAGGAAATCGCCTCTGGCATGGACGGGCTCCTTCGGCCCGATTCGGCTGGTGGGGCGCAGGCGCTCCTGCCCTCACCCTGTGTCCAGAATCACGCCGCGTTCCTGTCGCTGGGGGATGACGGTCTGTCCTGCCTCTGGTTTGGCGGATCGCTGGAAGGGAAATCGGATATTTCGATCTGGCGGTCGCTGCTGCGTGACGGGACATGGAGCGCGGCGGAGAGATTGACCGACGATCCCGACCGGTCCGAGCAGAACCCGGTGCAGTTCGACGCGCCGGACGGGCGGCGGCTGATCCTGCACACGGCGCAGCCCGGCGGAAACCAGGATCAATGCGTCGTGCGGATGCGCGAGGAGGGCGGCGCGCCACGCGACCTGTCGCTGCCGCGCGGCACCTTCATCCGCGCGCCCATCGTGGTGCGCGGGGACGGCGCCTGGCTGATGGGACTGTTCCGCTGTGTCTCGCGCCCCGGCGAACGCTGGACGGGCAGCCATGACACTGCCGCCTTGGCGATCAGCGAGGACGCGGGCGAGACATGGCGCGTGGTGGATGTGCCCGGCTCGATGGGGTGTGTGCACATGACGCCGGTGGTGCTGGGGCCGGATCACCTGGCCGCCTTCTTTCGCCGGCGCCAGTCGGATCACGTCTATCGCACCGAGAGCCGGGATGGCGGCGAAAGCTGGAGCGCGCCTGTCGCCACGGATGTGCCGAACAACAATTCCTCGATCTCTGTCATCCGGCTGGCGGACGGGCGGCTGGCGATGGCCTGCAACCCGGTCAACGCCGAGATGTATCCCGAGGCGCGGCGCGAGTCGCTCTATGACGAACTCGGCGGGGGCGATGACCGGCCCAACGCGGCGGGCGGCTGCAATCCGATCTGGGGGGTGCCGCGTGCACCCATGGTCGTTGCCCTGTCCAGCGATGGCGGGTTGACCTTCCCCGACCGGCGCGTGGTCGAAGAGGGGCCGGGCGCCTGCCTGTCCAACAATTCCATAGACGGCGAGAACAGCGAGATGTCCTATCCCGCGCTGCTGCAGGACGCGGACGGCACGCTGCATCTCGCCTATACATACCACCGGCGCGCGATCAAATACGTGCGGCTGGGCACAGACTGGCTGGAGGGCTGAATGATCGGCATCACGATGGGCGACCCGGCGGGGGTGGGCCCGGAAATCATCCTCAAGGCGGTGGCGGCCATGTCGCCCGAGGAGCGGGCGCAGACCCGGATATTCGGCTGCCTGACCACGCTGCGCGCGGCAGAGGAGGCCGTCCATTCCGGCCTTGACCTGGATAGCGACGTGGCCGTGACGGACATCCCCGTCGAAGGCGCGCCGCTGCCCTGGGGGCAGGCGGATGCGCGCGGCGGCGATGCGGCCTTCCGCTTCATGCAGGCGGCGGTGGCGGCGGCGCTGACGGATGAGATCGGCTGCATCGTGACCGCACCGCTGAACAAGGCGGCGCTGAACGCGGCGGGGCATCACTATGATGGGCATACGGGCATGCTGGCGCATCTGACCGACACGCCGAAGGCCTGGATGATCCTGGCCTCCGAGCGGCTGAAGGTGGTGCACAACTCGACCCATGTGTCCCTGCGCGACGCCATCGACCGCGCAACGCCCGAGGCGCTGCTGGAGACGATCCGGGTGGGCAACGCGCATCTCAAGCGGTTGGGCTATGACGCGCCGCGTATCGCCGTGGCGGGGATCAACCCGCATTGTGGCGAAGGCGGACTTTTCGGGACAGAGGACGACACGCAGGTCGTTCCGGCGGTCAAGGCGGCGCAGGCCGAGGGCATCGACGTTGCCGGCCCGGTGCCCGCTGATACGCTGTTCCACCGCGCCTACAGTGGCGAGTTCGATTTGGTCGTCGCGCAGTATCATGACCAGGGGCATATCCCGGTCAAGCTGGTGGCCTTCGACACGGCAGTGAACGTCTCGCTGGGCCTGCCCATCGACCGGACCTCGGTTGATCACGGCACCGCCTTCGACATCGCGGGAAAGGGCATCGCGAGCCATGAAAACCTTGAAAAGGCCATCGCTTACGCGCGCAAGCTGGCCGCGGGGAGGGGACAATGACCCATGCCATAGAGGGGGTGCATTGCGCCGCCGCCACGCCTGTCACGGCCGAGGGGCAGCCGAACCTACGGCTTTTTGCCGAGCACTGCCGGTTGCTGCTGGAAGAGGGCTGTCACGGCATCGCCATGCTGGGCACCACGGGCGAGGCGAACAGTTTCGGCATCGCGGACCGCATGGCGCTGGTCGAGGCGGCGGTCGACCATGGCGTGCCCGCCGGGGCGCTGTTGCCCGGCACGTCCTCGCCCTCGGTCGCGGACACGATCACGCTGACGCGGCACGCGGTGGAGGCGGGCTGCAAGGGCGTCGTCCTGCTGCCGCCCTACTACTACAAGGGGGTCAGCGACGAGGGGCTGTTCCGTTTCTATGCCCGGGTGATCGAAGGCATCGGTTCGGACGCTTTGCGGGTGGTGCTCTACCACATCCCGCAGGTGACGCAGGTGCCGCTGGGGCATGAGTTGATCGCGCGGCTGATGGATAGCTTTCCGGGGATCGTCTGCGGGATCAAGGACAGTTCCGGCGACATGGACAACATGACAGAGCTGTGCCGCCGCTTTCCCGATCTCGGTGTTCTGGCGGGCGCGGACCCGTTGATGCTGCCCCTGCTCAAGGTCGGCGGCGCGGGCTGCATCACCGCCACGTCGAACCTGCGCGCGGACGCGCTGCGCGTGGTCTGGGAGGGGTGGAACGATCCGGCGAAGTCCGAGGAGGTCGCCGCCGCGCAGGATCGGATCGACGACTGGCGCGGGCTGACCAATGCCTATGTGCAACTGCCCACGGTCAAGGCCATGCTGGCGCGCTCGCGCGATGACCTGGGCTGGCTGAACCTGATGCCGCCCCTCGTGGAACTGGGCGAGGCAGAGCGGCGGGCGGTCTGGCTCAAGATGGAACAACTGGGCGGCTGAGGGAGGCACTCATGGAACTTTCACGCGCAATCACCCTGCATCTGCCCAAACGCTTCGAGGTGGGGCAGGGCACGGCGGCCCGGCTGGGCGCCTGGGCCGGAGAGGTCCGCACGCTTGTCATCGCGCAGCCTGTGACTGCCGGTATGGTGGACAGGCTGGACCTGGCGGGCGCTGTGCAGGTTTTCGACGGGGTGCAGCCCGAACCCAAGGATACGGACCTGGACGCGGCGCTGGTGGTGGCGCGCGACTTCCGGCCTGACCTCGTGGTGGGGTTGGGCGGCGGATCGGTCATGGACGTGGCCAAGCTGGTGGCGGCGCTTTGGAATTCCGACCAGGGGCTGACTGAGGTGGCCGGGCCGAACAAGGTGGCGCAAAAGTGCTCGCTGCTGGCGCAGGTGGCGACGACTGCCGGGACCGGGTCCGAGGGCGGTATCCGCGCGCTTGTGACCTCGACAGGGACGGGCATGAAGGTGGCGGTCGAAAGCCCGCACATGGCCGCCGACATCGCCATCCTGGACCCCGACCTGACGATGACAGTGCCGCCTGCGGTGACCGCCGCGACCGGCGTCGATGCGCTGGCCCATTGCGTCGAGGCCTTTACCAACATCAACGCCCATCCGCTGATCGACGATTACGCCCGCATGGGTATCCGGCTGGCCGGGCAGTTCCTGCGCCGGGCGGTGACGGATGGCACCGACGCCGAGGCGCGGGCCGGGATGCTGCTGTCGTCCTTTTACGGCGGGCTCTGCCTCGGGCCGGTCAACACCGCTGCGGGACATGCGCTGGCCTATCCGCTGGGCACACGGGCGGGGATTCCGCATGGGCTGTCGGTGGCCTTGCTCTTTGCCGATGTGCTGGCCTTCAACGCGCCCGCCGTGCCGGGCAAGACGGGTGAGGTGCTGGCCGCGCTGGGCCTGCCCGCGTCGGATGACCCGGCGCAGATCCGGGCCAGTGTCGCGGGCTATTGTGCGGACCTGGGGATCGAGATGTCGATGCAGGCCAATGGCGCCAAGGAAAGCGACCTGCGCGCCTGGGCCGAAGAGGCCCACGGCATCCGCCGCCTGATGGACAACAACCCGCGGGACATGAGCGTCGACGAGGTCGAAGCCATCTATCGCGCGGCTTTCTGAGCCCTCAACCAGCCTCACCGCGATGCGGGCGGCCGGTGAACAGCCGGTCGCGTGAGCCTTGCAGGTGGGTGCGCATCAGGGTGCGGGCCTCTTCGGCGCGGCGGTCGCGGATCGCCTCGTAGATTTCCCGGTGCTCGGCATAGACAGCGGCCAGACCGTTGTTCGACGCCTTGAGCGAGATGCCGTGGAACTGCATCCCCACGGCGATATGTTCCTCCAGCGCTTCCATCGCGGTGGCGAAATACTGGTTGCCGCTGGCGCGTGCTATGGCGCAGTGAAAGGCGAAATCCGCGTCCTCGCGGTGGCGCGACTGTTCGGTGGCGTCGCGCATCAGTTTCAGCGCGGCCTCGATCGCCGCCAGCCCGGCGGCATCGTGGCGCTCTGCGGCGCTGGCGGCGGCCTCGGGCTCCAGCGTCAGGCGGAATTCGTAGCAGCGTTCCAGGTCGGCGATGCTTTGCAGGTTGCCGAAACCCAGCGGTTCGCGCAGGCCGGACTGGCGCACGAAGCTGCCCGCCCCGCGGCGGGAATAGATGAATCCCTGTTCGCGCAGCTTGCGCAGCGCCTCGCGGATCGTGGGGCGCGACACCTGGAATTCGGCGGCGAGGTCGTTTTCCGTCGGCAGACGCTCGTTCTCGCCATAGGCGCCGGACTTGATCGAACGCACGAGCTTGTCAAAAACGTCCTCGGACAGGCTCTTGCGCTTGGTGCGGGTGGTCTTGTCAGCCATGCGCCCGCGCTCCTTCGGTCATGGCGGCAAGGCGCAGGAACGTGTCGGGGGTGCCGAAACCGCCGGACTTGGTCACGATGCTGCGGGGACCGACCCGGCAGCAGGGCAGGCCGGGCAGGATCTCGCCCGCCACGGTCATGACGTCGATGCCCATTGCATCCAGCGCCGCCTCGGCGGTGGCGCCGCCGGTGATGACCACCGTGCCCGCCCGGTCGAGCCAGGGCGCGAGGCCGCCGGCAAAACGCTGGGCGGCTTGTGCGGGCGGCGTTTCGGGGCCGTCCGTCATCTGGATCAGCGTCACCGGCGCAGCGTTGTTCGGGGGCGGCGGAACGACCCCGGCGGGCGCCGTGACATGCACAAGGTCGGGCCGCGCGGCGCGCAGGGCGGCGACCTGTTCCAGCGTGATCGGATCGGTAGAGCCGACGGCGATGGTCAGCGGGCCGTCCAGGTGCGGAACGGGCGCAGGCGCCTGATCCCCGCGCAGCGCCAGCGCGAGGCCGCGCGCACCGACAAGGACCGTGCCCGGGGCTGCGGCGGCAAGGGCGGCGCGCATGTTATCTGCCGTGAGGGTGTCGGGGATCGTGGCGGGCCGTCCGCCAAGGGCGGCGGCCACGTCGATAGGGGTGTCCACGCCAAAGCCGCTGACCTGGCCCGCGCGCACGATGCGCCCGAAATCGGGGATCGCCGGGGCCACCAGCAGCGGGCGGTCCGGAAGGGCCGAAAGCTCTGCCGCGATGTTGCCCTTGAGCCGCGAATCCACCTTCTTGAACAGGCGGATACCCCCGGGCAGCGAGGCCAGCACCCGGGCCACCCTTGCGCGCGCCTGCTCTGCCGGGATCTCGCGGGAGCGGGTCGAAACGGCGAGGATATCGTGCGGATGTTCCAGCGCCCGATCCAGCGCCGCGACGCTGGTGGCGACAACGACCCGCGCAGGCCCGGCCAGCGGCGCCGCGCTGTCGAGCGCGCCGGTCAGGTCGTCGGCGATGATGGTGGTGTCCTGCATCTGCTACGGGCCAGGTAAATTTGTCTGATCATCTTACGATTTTGTTTTTAGGTCAAGGCCTTGTTGTCTTGAATGTGTAAGGTTGTCAGGCAGCTGTCCCGGCTCAGTTCATGTAGGTTCCGCCATTGGCGTTGATCGTCTCTCCGGTGATGAAGCCCGAGGCATCGGAGGCGAGAAAGGCGACGATCTCGGCGATCTCTTCGGGTGTGCCCAGGCGGCCCAGCGGCACCCGCGCCGTGACGGTCTTGCGGTACTCCGCACTCCACTGGTCGGACATATCGGTTTCAACCGGACCGGGGCAGACCGCGTTCACCCGGATGCCATTCGGCGCCATTTCCTGCGCCAGGTGCATGGTCAGGTAATTGACCGCCGCCTTGGAGGCCCCATAGGCCGGGGCGGCGTTGCGATGTGGCGTCTTGGCGGTGGTCGAACTGACGTTGACGATGCTGCCGCGCCCCTGTGCGATCATCGTCGGCAGGACCGCGCGGCAGAAATGCAGCGTTCCGTTCAGGTTCACGTCCATGACCCGCTGCCAGTCGTCCAGCGGCATTTCCAGCGTGGAGGACCGGGTGTTGATCCCGGCGTTGTTCACCAGCACGTCGATCCGTCCGAACCGTGCCAAAGTGGCTTCGACGGCGCGGCTCGCCGTTTTTGGGTCAGCCACGTCTCCGGCAAGGATCGCTGCCTGTGCGCCGTTTGCGGTGACCTCCTGGGCTAGCTCTTCCAGCTTGGCGGTATCGGTGCCATGTAACAGAACATTCATGCCTGCCCGGGCCAGTCTCAGGGCAGAGGCCCGCCCGATGCCCCGGCTGGCGCCGGTGATGAGTGCCACGTCTGTCATGGCCTGCCTCCCCAGCCGTGCCGATCACCGGAGCGTATCGGCCCGGTGACCGGGGGCAAGGCCCAAAGCCCGCGCGGCGCCTGTGGCGCGCGGGTTGGGGTATTTTTGCCAAGAAGAAGCCCGGG
>NZ_JARAMO010000018.1:0-24543 GCF_028807275.1 Mameliella sp. AT18 | reverse complement strand
GTGACGTCCAGCGCCGTGGTCGGCTCATCGGCAAGGATCAGGCGCGGGCGACAGATCAGCGCCATCGCGATCACGATGCGCTGCCGCATCCCGCCCGAGAATTCATGCGGATAGGCGCGCAGACGGTTCCTGGCGTCGGGAATGCGCACGGCCTCCATGACTTCCAGCGCGCGTTTGCGGGCCTCGGCCCGGCTGGCGCCCTCGTGCAGTTCCACCACCTCGCCCAGCTGTCGCTCGATGGTCATGTAGGGGTTGAGCGAACTCATGGGGTCCTGGAAGATCAGTGCGATCTGCGCGGCCCGCAGGGCATTCAGCTGCGAGGCGGGCAGGCTGAGCAGGTCACGCCCGTCGAACCGGACCTTGCCCGCGACCTCGGCGTTTTTTGCCAGCAGTCCCATGATGGCCAGGGCGATCTGGCTCTTGCCAGAGCCGCTCTCGCCCACGAGAGCGAGTTTCTGACCTTCGGCCATGTCGAAACTGACATCGTTGACCGCGTGTACCAGCCCGTCGCCGGTGCGAAAGCGGATCTGCAGGTTTTCAACGGAAAGCAGGCTCATCGGCGGTCCTTGGGGTCGAGCGCGTCCCGCAGGCCATCACCGATGTAATACAGCGAAACCTGCGCGATGACGAAGAAGGCGGCGGGGAAGGCAAGTTGCCAGAGCGTGCCGAAGGTCATGGTGCGCGCCCCTTCCGAGATCAGCGCCCCCCAGCTGGTGTTCGGTTCCTGGATGCCGACACCCAGGAAGGAGACCAGGCTTTCGGCCATGATGACCTCCGGGATGACGATCGAGGTATAGATCACGATCACCCAGAGGATGTTCGGCGCCAGGTGCTTGAAGATGATGGCAAGGTCGGACATGCCCAGCATCCGCGCCGCATCGACGAATTCGCGGTGTTTGAGCATCATGACCTGTCCGCGCACGATCAACAGGCCGGCGGTCCAGTTCACGATGATGATGACGATGATCATCTGCGTCAGTGAACGGCCGAAGAAGGCCTGCCAGACGACAAAGAAGATGATGTAGGGGATCGAGATCCAGATGGTGTAAAACCCGGTGATGATCTGGTCGAGCCTGCCGCCGAAATAGCCCGCCAGGGCCCCCAGCGTGGCGCCCAGCAGCACCGCCAGCGGGCCGGCGACAAAGCCGACCATCAAGGAGGTGCGCGTGCCCTGTACGACGCGGGCATAGAGGTCGCGGCCCAGTTCGTCGACGCCGAACCAGTGACCGTTCTCCAGGCTGGGGGCGCCCTCGGTCTTGATCCGGCCCAGAACGTTCCAGTCGATTTCCTCAAAGCTCCACCGGGCGAAGGCATGGCCGAAGAGGGCGAAGAGTACCAGCGCCAACAGCATGAAGACGGAAAAGACCGCGAGCCGATGGCCGAGGAAACGGCGCCGGGCATCCGCCCAGAACGACCGCGAAACGATCATCTCTTCGGCGACAGTGTCGGCGAAATCCCTGGAGTTGAGGCGTTTACGTGCGTCGGTCACAGGCTGCTCCGCACCTTGGGGTCGATCCATGCATAAAGCAGATCGAGCATGAGGTTCAGGGCGAAGGTCAGCAGGCTGTAGAGGATCGCCAGCCCCAGCAGCATTGAATAATCGCGGCTATAGGCGCCGTCGATGAAATCCTGCCCGATGCCGCCGGTGGAAAAGAACACGTCGATGAAGACCGAGCCGGTGATCATGTAGACAAAGACCGGCCCCATGTAGGTCAGCGTCGGCAAGAGCGCCGGTTTCAGCGCGTGCCGCCAGATGATGACCCGTTCCGGCAGGCCCTTGGCACGGGCGGTCAGGATAAAGGGCGCGTTCAGCACCTCCAGCATGGAGCCCCGTGTCAGTCGGGCGACCCCCGCCATGTAGGATGTCCCCAGCGCGATGGCAGGCATGACGACGTATTCCCATTGCCCGCCGTTCCAGCCGCCGCCGGGCAACAGCCCCCAGGACAGGGTGAAGAGCAGCACGAGGATCGGGGCGAGGACGAAATTCGGAAAGATTTGGGAGAAGATGGCGAGGCCCGTCATCGTGTAGTCCCAGAGGCTGTTGTGGCGCAGCGCGGCGACGATTCCCAGCGGGATGCCCAGCACCAGCACGAAGACCGCCGACCAGAAACCATAGGTCAGCGTGACCGGAAACCCCTGCGCGATCACGTCGTTCACCGTGCGGTCCTTCTGGGCGAAACTGGGCCCGAAGTCGAAGTGGAAGACGATGTTCTTGATATAGGTCCAGAGCTGGACGTAGAGCGGCTGATCCATGCCGTAGCGTTCCAGCACGTTCTGCATCACCGCGGGCGGCAGCGGCTTTTCAGAGGTGAATGGCCCTCCGGGCGCCAGCCGCATCAGGTAGAAGGAAAAGACGATCAGCACCAGGAGCGTCGGGATCACCGTCAGCAATCGGCGCAGGGTGTAGTTGAACATGGGGGAACCGGACCTGGGGTTCGAGCAAGATGGCCCCGTCCCGGGCCTGACCCGGGACCCCTGCGCCGGTGATACCGGGCAGAGGCCCCGGATCTGGTCCGGGGCAGGGGATGCGGGAAAGCGGCGCGGCGCTTACTCGGCGACCTTGTAGAGGTCCTTGGCGTACCAGTTCTGCTCGACGTTGTTGACCGGCCAGCCCATGATCTGGTCGCTCAGCATCATGTTGATCGAGGCGTGGTAGATCGGGATCACCGGCATGTCCTGCGACAGGATTTCCTCGACCTCGAAGTAAAGCGGGCTGGCGTCCTGCGAGGACTTGGCCTCTGCCATCAGTTCGTCGACACGCGCGTTGGAATACTTGCCGTCGTTGTAGCCCGACTGCGAGGTCAGCAGATCGAGGAAGGTGGAGGCCTCGTTGTAATCTCCGCACCATGCGCCGCGCGCCAGCTCAAAGTTCTGGTTGCCGCGGGTTTCGAGGAAGACCTTCCATTCCTGGTTTTCCAGCGTCACCTCGACGCCCAGTTTCTGCTTCCACATCTGGCTGGCCACGATGGCGATCTGCTGGTGGCTTTCGGAGGTGTTGTAGAGATAGGTGAAGGACAGCGTATCGCCGTCCGGACCATAGCCCGCCTCTGCCAGCAGCTCCTTGGCCTTCGCGTCGCGGTCCGCCTGGGTCATGTTGGCATAGTCGACCTCGGGGATCTCGAAGCCGTCGGTGGCGCCGGGGGTGAAGGTATAGGCCGGGAATTGCCCGCCTTGCAGCACCCGGTCGACGATCACGTCACGGTCCAGCGCGTAGGACAGCGCCTGGCGGACGCGCACGTCCTGGAACGGCTCGGGGCCGTCCTTGAGGTTGAAGGTCATGTAGTAGTTGCACAGGCGCGGCAGGGCATAGGCCTGGTCGGGGAACTCTTCCTTCAGGGTCGGGTATTGGCCGGACGGGATATCCGTCTTGTCGACTTCGCCCGCACGCCAGCGGGTCAGGCCCTGCGCCTCGTCGCCGATGACCAGCGTCACGACCCGTTCCAGCACGGTCTTGTCATTGTCCCAGTACATCTCGTTGCGTTCGCGCACCGACCGTTCCTTGGGGACGTGTTCGGTCAGGACATAGGCGCCGTTCGACACGATGTTGCCGGGCCGCGTCCATTCCTGTCCGTGCTCCTCGATCGCCCATTTCGGAGAGGGGAAGGTCGTGGCGTGCGTGACCATCTTGGCGAAATAGGGCAGCGGCTGGCTGAGGTGCACGACCAGCGTGTGATCGTCGGGGGCAGAGACGCCGAGGTCGGTGATCGGCTTTTCGCCGGCGATGATCGCGGCACCGTTCTGAATCGACATCAGTTCCATGTACCAGGCGTAGGGCGAGGCCAGTTCCGGATCCACCGCGCGCTGCCAGGCATAGACGAAATCGCCGGCGGTGACGGGCTTGCCATCCGACCACCTGGCATCGTCGCGCAGGGTGAAGGTGTAGGTCATGTTGTCTTCGCTGACCGTGTGGCTCAGCGCGACGCCGGGCACGATCTCGCCGTCGGCGTTCTGGTTGTAGAGCCCCTCGAAGAGGTCGCGCACGACCTCGGAGCCGTTCACATCTTCGACCACCTGCGGGTCGAAGGAGGAGAATTCGTCAAGCACACGGTAGGTGAAGGTCTGGTCGGCGGCCAGCTGGGTGCCCTCGGGGACGTCGGCGGCAAAGGCGGCCGTCATCAGCGTGGTCGACAAAAGAAATGGAACGATCGCGGAACGATACTTCATGGTTCTCCCCTGGATTGGATGCTCTTGCGGCAAAGCGTGCCCGAGTTGCCGGACCTTGCAAAGGCTTTTCTGGGTGCCTGCAGGCCCGTCGTCGGGTCAACCGTGGGATGAAACGCGGTAGGAGGTCAAGGGGCGAAAAGGGCGGGGCGGCGGGAGCGTGTCGCGACCGTGCCAGCCGGCTTTGTCAGAAGCGGTTTTCAGGGGGCGCCAGCCACCGGAACATGCGAGAGGCTGGCCCAGAAGGCAGCGACCTCCGCCATTGCCCCGGCCTCGATGACAAGGGCGCGGGGGGCGGGGCCGTCCTGTGCCAACCCGATGGCCATATCGGGATCGCTTTTGAGGGTGAAGAAGAGAATCTCATTTTTGTCCAGCAGGTTGATCCCGGGCGCCGGTGGGGCCAGAAGGGCCTGCAACTGCCGTTCCAGTGTTGCGGTCATGGGGCGGTCGGGGCAAATCTGCCGGGGGGCCTGTCCCGGGTCCGCGATGGCGATCAGTACCTCCTCCGCGGCGCCGAGAAGATAGGCCCAACGGTCCTGGATCGCCCTGTCCGGCGGGATCAGCCCAAGCTGCCGAAGGAGCGCATCAACGCCAATGCCGGGGTGTGTGGGATCGGGCGGCTGCGCGGGCGGGGTGGACCTGCATTGCAACCGCTGGTCGCCGGGCAGCAACCGGGCAAGGGCACGGGCCACGGCGTCTGCGTCGGCGATCCGCAGCGGCTGACCCGACAGGGCCCGCGCCTCCGCAGGGGCGGGGTCCGGCAGGTCGAGCAAACGCGACAGCTGTCCTGCCGCCGCCTCCAGTCGCAACAGCGGTTTGCCCCCGTCGAGGATCGTCAGTTCACGCGGGGCGATGCAGGCGGCGATCGCGTCCAGGACAAAACCCCGCGCCTCTTCGGCTGTAGCGGCGGCGAGGTCCTGGCTGTCGGTGCCCAGGGCCGCAGCCCGGGACAGGATGGTCGCAATCGAAGGATGCTCGGTCATGTCATGTTTTCCGTATCGCCAAGGCGCCCTGCCGCCATGCAGATCGCGGGCAGGTCGGCCCGGGGGCCGAGGACCGCACAGATCACCTCGGTCGGGTCGCGGGGCATTTGCAGGAACAATCGGCTGCCCCGCGGGCCACTCAGGACGGCCATGCCGCGGGCAGGCAAGTCCGAACGAAAGAGGGCGCAGGCCGTGGCGCAGAGATCGTCCAGGCGTTCCTGTCCCTGGTGGATCGCGCTGTCGAACGTCAGGACGGTGCCCGCCGCGGTGTCGGCGAGCATGACCAGTTCGCAATGGGCGAAACCGGCACGGAACCTGGCAAGATCGTCACGGGTCATCGGGTAGCCTCTGCTGTCCCTGTCATGACCCCTGCGGGGTTAAGGTCGCCTTACCTCGGGAGGTGTTCCAGGGATCAGGCTTGACGATGTTCCGGCCTTGGCCGGGCGTCCGGCGATTTCCTGCGTGTGATCCGGCGCGGTACGATCCTTGGCTCGGTCCCGGCACCGGCAGAAGGCGGGGGCGCGGTCCGTATGGTCGCCGATCTTGGTGTGGCACGGCGCGGAGCCTGAACCGGGGCAGGTGGCTCCAGCCCCTCGAGCGCGTGGCAGAGAAAGCGCACCAGGGCGGCGGCGCCGGTCGCCTCCAGCACTTCGTCATTGTCGCGGCCCGCCAGCGCGCCGGTCAGCGAAATCGGCAGGACGTCACGGAACAGGGCCCCGGCCTCGGACCGGACCCGCGCGACGACGCGCGCCCGGTCCCGCTCTCCTTGCATCTTGTCGATGCGGGTGATCAGCAGCAGGCTCTTTGTCCAGAGCTGCGGCGGCACCTGTTCCCAGAGCGCGGCCTCGGACTGGCGCCAGGCCTGGTTGGCGGGGGTGCACCAGATCGCCAGGTCGACCTTGGGCAGGAAGGCATCCCAGAAATCCGGAGCCATGTTCGGGTCCGAGGTTCCGGGCAGGTCGATCAGGTCGCAAGCCTGCAGAATATCCGCGTCCAGCCGGGCCAGGATCATCCGGGTGTCCTCGGGCGATACCGCTGTCCAGTCCTCGGCGGGCAGGGGCGTTGCACTGCCGTCCGTACCGACGCGTTGGGCACCGGGGGCGCCCAGTTGATACCAGACCGGCGGCAGCTGCGTGGCCGTGACCTGTACCGGAGAGCTGTTCTGTCCCAGCAGAAGGTTGGCCAGGGTGCTCTTGCCCGCACTGAATTCACCCATCAGGGCAACGCGCGGCTTGCGGGCGCCCGGGTCGGTTGGACGATCGTCTGTCATGATGCGGACCTCTGCAGTCGGTTCCTGGGGGCTGTGGCCTGTGGAGATACGGCGCTGTCCAGGGTCAGGCCGGTCAGGATGTCGCGCTGACCCTGGATGAACCCGGTCAGCGTGTTGCGCAGCTCTTGCGAGAATGGCGCGGCGCACTGGTGGTGCAGGGCCTCGACCACGGGTTTCGTTTCCTCGTGGATCAGGCGCGAGAAGTCGTCGGCAAAGGCGTGGTAGCCACGTTGACGCCGCCAGAAGCGCGCCCACCAACTGCCCCGCAGGTCCAATGCGATGGTCTGGCCAAGACTGATTGGTGCGGGGGCCGATGGCAGCGGCGGCGGTTTGATCGCAGGTCCGTCGGTTTCCAGCGCGAAGGCCGTCCGGTAGAGCGCGCCGATGTCCTCGGCCGCCCCGGCCAGGACCTCTGTCCCGGCCTTGCCCGCACCCTGGACAAAGACCTTGTAGGCGCTGCGCAACAGCATCCGAAGCCCGGAGGGATCGTAGGTCCAGACCTCGCCTTCGCCGTAGTGTTCGAGGTGCTTGACCAGGGACCCTGTGGCCCGTCCGAGGAAGGCGCGGCGCGCATTGTCGGACCGGTTGGCAAAGGCTTCGTGCATCCGGGCCAGGTGGGACTCGAGCGCCGCGCAGGCGCGGTCCTCGATCCGGTCGAGCTGGTGGGCGATGTCCGGCGCGGCCATCGTCGGCTGCCGCGGTTCGAACCTGCCGGACCCGTCTCGGGGCACGCTGATGTCCTTGCCTGTCTGCAGGTTGTCGAGCGCCACGTTCAAAGTCTGTTCAAGGCGAGCGCCCACCCCCTGTTCGACCCGCTGGGCAATGGCGTCGCCAAGGGCGGGCAGGCCGGAAAGCTGCCAGATGATCTCTTGCGGAGGCAGATGGGCCAGTGCGCCGGTGACATGTGCCTCGGCCCAGCTGACCAGCGCCTCGGCGCTGTCGCTGCCCAGGTCGTCAAGGCGGCCCGCAACGGCGTGATGACCCCAGTAGCCGGAGCCGAAGATGATCTCGGCCTCCTGCGGACCATCGAACCGGCGCAGGGTGGCAAGGATACTGGCGTTAATTTCCGGAACGGCGCTGACCGGGTCCGCGAGCTCGTCGATCCGGTTCACGAAGATGATGACATCGCGCGATTTCACGTTCGATATCAGCCGGATCAGGCCCAGGTCGACGGAGGAAAGCGCCTGTTGCGCCGACAGGACCATCACGCAAAGCCGGCTGCCGCGCAGGGCGTTGATGGTGATCTGTTCGCGGATCATGAAGGTGTCGTTGACGCCCGGCGTGTCGCGGATGCACAGGCCCAGGGGCAGGTCCGGCCCGGGGAACCAGAGGTCCGCGGACTTGGTGATGTCGGCAAACCGGCCCTGGTCGGGGCTGCCGTCCGCTTCTTCCCAGAAATCGTCGCCAAGGCAGACGTAGCGCTGGATCAGCTCCTGGTCGAAGGTGTCGTAGTCATGGGTCTGGCCCAGCAGCATCTGGAACTTGCGCCCCAGCCGTGCCTTGGATTTCTCGCGCATCTCGTCCAGTTGCGCGCGGACCTTTTCCAGCTCGGTGTCCGCCCCGGCCCGCGCGGCGATTTCGCCCACGCGGCCACCCTGGCGGATCAGGTGGTCCCATTCCTCGTTGGTAAAGAACCGGAAGGCGGCGCGGCGGTCCTGCGGTTTCAGCTGCGGCGACATGTGCAGCGAGGTCACGACCGAGGTCCAGGGGTTCACATCCGCGGGCAGCAGGTCCGGCCAGCCGGTGAGCGCGTTCACCAGCGTGGTCTTGCCTGCCTTGACTTGCCCGATGAAGGTTACCGAGGGTTCGAATGCACGGATCTGGCGGCGGTATTCGCGGGCCTGATGGGCGATGCTCTCCTCGCCGCATTGCGCCATTTCGGAAAATCGCAGGTCCAGATCGGCCAGCCGTTCGGCAAGGGCGGAAAAACCGTCAAAGGCCCTGGGTGGCGTTGCGATCGGGTCCGTCGAAACCTGTGTCATGCGTCTTGTCTCACCTGTGTATCCTCTTGCGGGACCTTTTCCGACCGTCAGGCGGCCATGTGCTGCTCGACATCCTGCCGGACCTGCAGCAGCAATTGCGCGGCATCGGCCAGTTGCTCGGCGCCGCCCTCGATCCGCAGCAGCAGGGCGAGGTCCTGGGCCTCGTCGAACCGCGCGACGAGGTCGGGCAGATGTTCCTGCAGGCTGTCGGCCCCGGCGGCCTTGTCGGCCAGCAGGGTGAATGCCGCTTCGAAAGCGTCGAAGAGTGCATCTTCTTCGCATGCTCCCTCAAGGGTCGTGGCAAGGTCGTTGGCCGTGTCGCGGACCGCGTGAAAGACCCGGGCAAGGTCGCGCGCGGCCTCCGGCGGGAGAACTGCGGGATGCGGAATGACCTGTGCCGTCGGTTTATTCGCTGCAGCCGGTGCAGGGGGCGTAGGGGCACCGTAACGATGCAAGAGCATCTGGGCTGCGTGGATGTCCTGCTGGCTGGCGTCCCGGATCACCTGGTCAAGATGCGCGATCAGCGGGGCCAGCCCTTCGGCGGAGGCGGGGTCGACCTTAAACCGCCCGTCGAAGTCCGCGTCTGCGGCTGCGGCAGGCGATTGCCTGCCAGTCAAGACCAGCAGCGCGTGATTGTGCAGCCGCTCCGGGGCCGCCTGCCAGAGTTCACGTTCGAAATCACTCCAGTCCTGCGAACACCAGAGGGAAAGGTCGACGCGCGGCGCGGCCCAGGACAGGCCGGCGCGCAGGTCTGCCGCGCTGGTGTCGGTGACAACCATCAAGAGGCGTCGTCCCGACAGGGCCGGATCGGGGGATGCGATCTGCAGGAACACGGGCGCCTGGGCAAGGAGATCGGGTGCGGGCAGGCCCTCGGCCTCGATCCGGCGGCCGTCGGGTAGCATGGCTCTGGTCCCCGGGGCTGCACCGGGTTGCAGCTCCAGCGTCGGCAAGGTTTGTTGTGCCAATTCGGGGGGCAGGCCTCCTAGGGCCGCCAGGATCCTGCGCTTTCCGGCCCCGGGCAGGCCAAGAATGCCGATGCGAACCGGGGCCGCCAGTTTCTCGGCCAGAGCAGCGCAACTTGCGCGGGCCTTCGCGGACAGGCGGGCATCGGCGCAGAGGGCCCGCAGCCCGGCGAGGGTTTGGGCACGATCGGCCTCGGTCATTGTCCGGCTCTCCGCTTGAGCGGCACCAGTCCCGCCAGCCCGTCCATCCCGAGCCGGGGCCATTTCACGGCGAAAGATCTGGCGCGGCGCGAAAGCTCCGTGCGGGGACTGAGGAGCATGCGGATCACGACCAGAGAGACATTGTCCTGCTGGTCCGCTTTCTTGGTCTCGACCGCAGCCAGCAGGGCGCGGGTCAAAGCGGCGCTCTCTGTCGCTGGGCGCCGCCGCAGGATCTGCGCGATCTCGCCTTCGTCGAGCACGTTCAGCCCGTCGCTGGCCAACAGGACGATATCCCCGGGTTCCAGCGCCAGCGCCTCTGCCGGGCAATCGACAAGGGGCACGCTCTGGCCGGTGACGGCGGAGGTCAGGCAATGGCGGTGGGGATGGGTACGGGCGGCCTCGGGCGTGATCGCGCCGCGTTCCGACATGAGATCCAGCTGCGCGCCCATCGAATGCAGCACGTTCAGACGTCGCAACGCGCCGTCTCGAAAGAGGTACAGCGGGCTGTCCCCGACGGAAAGCCAGCGCAGCCCGGCGGCGTCCACGCGCAGGGCCACGAGTGTCCCGCCGGTGTCGGCGCTGATGCACTCCGCGTCGATATGCTGTTTCAAGCGGGCGTTGGCGCTGTCCAGCGCGGTGCGAAATCCGGGATCGCCCTGCAAGGAGGCGCGGGCCGCGGCCAGGTACAGCTCGGCGAACATCTCGCTGACAAGGATGCGGCTTGCGAGGTCGCCGTCATCATGACCACCCATGCCGTCCGACAGCACGGCCAGCCCGGGCAAGCCGCCCTCGGGAAACTGCGCGATCAGCGCGTCTTCCTGCCGGCTGCGCAGCCCGAGGAACTGGCCCGAGGCCGCGTCGGTGGCCAGCTCAGCCATTGTCCTGCGCCCCATCTTCAGGGCCGGCCCAGGACATGCCCTCGCCGCAGAAGGCCACGAAGCGCAGCAGGGTCTTGCCGATGCGGATGGTGTCGCCGTCGTGCAATTCCTCGGTGCTGAGCAGGGGCTTGTCGTTCAGGCGCACGATATTGGCCTTGCCGCCGTGGCCGATATAGCTGCGGTTGTCATCCTCGTCGTAGGCGATGGCCAGGTGTCGGTCGCGGGAAATGGCACTGTCGCCGAAATCCAGGGTCACGGTCTGGTCCGGATCGCGCCCAACGGTCGACAGGCCCGCAGTCAGCGTAAAGCTGGCACCGCGGCCCGGTCCGTCGATCACGACGATCCAGCCGATGGGGAAGAAGGGTTCGGCGCCCGGCGCACTTGCGGCGGGGGCGGCCATCGGGTCCGGACCGGCGGGCTCGGCGTGGAACCCCAGCAGCCGTGTCTTGACCCGCTGCGAACTGGGCCTTGGGGCATCTTGAGGCTCTGTACCCATCGCGGAGGCGCTGCGCGCCAGCGCCGAGGATTCGGGGCCGGGGGACGACGGCGGGGCAGGGGCTACCGTGTCCTCCGGTTCCAGGTCCCAGATCCTGGGGCTGGCGGAGGCGGTTGCGTCCAGGTCGAGCGGGGGCAGGTCCACCGCATCGGGCGCCGCGGGCGCGGCCCATTCCTGTCGCGGTGACGGTTGTGGTCGTTCCGGTCGGGGCACATGGTTGCGTGCGGCGCGGGCACTGTCGATGTCGCAATTTCGCGGGTCCTGTTCGGTCGCCATGCGCCCGGCAAGATCATCCCAGGGGTCGCGCGCGGGCGCATCCTGCGAAGGCGTGTCCAGCGCGGGATCGGATACCGGGCGTCTCCGCGCGATCAGGTTCTTGATACCCTGCATGTCCTTCACCCTTTCCTCATAGGTTCGTTTCCAGCGCCTGCCGCCGACCTCTGCCGGACCAGGATAGAAGTGCGCTCAGCGAAAAGCGGCGGCGGCGCGGTGGCGGCGGGGCCAATTCTTCTTCCGCGGCCTCCTCTTCCGGCGGTTCCGGTTCGGCTTCACTGACCCAGTCGGCGGGGTCCTCGTTCAGGATCGCCCAGTACGCGCGTTCCGCGGCGCGCTTTGCCTCTTCGGGATCGGGACGGGGCGCGCGCTTGACGGGGGCGCTGCGCGCGTCGCCGTCCTCGGCGATGGCGGCGTGGTTGCTGGCCACCATTTCGGCGATCTTCGACTCGATCTCCGGGTCGACGGGCGGGGCGGCGACGCATGGCTCTGGCGCCTGTGTCGGGGCAGCGGGGGCAAGAAGCGACGGGCGCCGCCCTGCCAGCGCATCCAACCATTCGTCGGCGCTTTGCAACCGGTCCTTGGAAAACAGGTTCAGACAACGGTCGATCGCCGCCAACAGGCGTGGGTCGTGTTGGGGAAAGCGTCCGGACAGCGGGCGGAAAGGATCGGGACGCTGTTCGGCCACTGCCGCCAGGCGCAGGCTGCTGTTTGGCGGCGGGCTGCCTTCGATCAGGTGGACGAAGGTCGCCGCCAGGGCATAGAGATCACTGGACCGGGATTGCGCGCTGCCGGCGATGTAGAATTCCTGCGGGGAATAGCCGTCCTTGACCGTGTGCACCCGCGACAGCACGCGGCTGGCCTGTGTCGCGCTTTGCCGTGCGGCCCCGAAATCGATCAGAACCGGCGTGCCCATCGTGTCCAGCAGGATGTTGTCCGGGGAAATGTCGCGGTGGAGGATGCCGTTGCGATGGACGTAGCTGAGCGCCTGCAGGAGCAGAACCGCCAGTTCGCGCACCGCTTCGGGCGTCAGCGCGTCGGGGTGCTGGTCCAGCAGGTCGAAGAGGTCCGTTCCCTCGACGAAATCCAGCGCCATGTAGGCGGTGCCGTTGGCCTCGAAGATCTGGTGCACGCCGACGATATTGGGATGCTGCAGTTGCGCCAGCGCGCGCGCCTCCTTCTGGAACAGCTCGACCGCGCGGGTGAAGTCCATGTCGTAGCTTTTCGACCGCAGGCGGACGTCCTCGCCCCGGCGGCAGCAGATGGCGTTGGGGAAACATTCCTTGATGACGACACGGCGCCCCAGGCTGTCGCGGGCCAGGTAGGTGATGCCGAAGCCGCCGGAATTCAGGTAGGTGTCGACCGTATATTGTCCGTTGCACAGGGTCGTGCCCGGCGGCAGACCGTCGCCTAGGGTCTCGGCGGGTTCGGAAACCGGAATTTGCGACTGGACTGTCATACCTCGATACTCCTGTTCGAACGGGACAGGCTGCGGGCGGGGCCGGATGCGGTGCAGGGTGCGTTCAAACCCGAAATCATCAGCCGTTGCGGGCCGGGCGGTGTCTGAATTGGGACGAAAATGCGTCCCTTGGATCGAAGGAAGTTCAATCTTTATAAGTAATTGCGACAGTTCGCGAAGCACTCGCCCCGCGCGGTGCCGGCCCTGTCCTGCCGTGCCCCCGCGTCATGCCGTCTTGCCAAGGTTCACGATCTGGCGAAAAGTGGCGCGGAAATGAGCACATCCAGCGATCAAGACCCCGACACCGCCTTCGACCCGTCCAGTGATGGCGCGAAGATGGGATTTGCCGACGCCATGTCCTATGGCGACTACCTGCATATCGACGCTCTGCTGGACCAGCAGCATTGCCTGAGCGGCGCGCATGACGAGTTGCTGTTCATCATCCAGCACCAGACATCGGAACTCTGGATGAAGCTGGCCATTCACGAACTGGGCGCGGCGCGGGATGCCTTGCTGACCGGGGACACGCCCAAGATGTTCAAGATGCTGGCGCGGGTCAGCCGGATCTTCGAACAGCTGAACAACCAGTGGGATGTGCTGCGCACGATGACGCCCGCCGATTACACCCGGTTCCGCGAGGCGCTGGGCCCGTCGTCGGGGTTCCAGTCCTACCAGTACCGGATGATCGAATACATCCTGGGCAACCGGAACACCCACATGATGCAGCCGCACGAGCACCTTCCGCAGGTGCGTGCCGCGCTGGAGGCGGAACTGGCCCGGCCCAGTTTCTACGACGAGGTTGTCGCGCTGCTTTTCCGCACCGTCGATGGGGACGAAGGCGCCATGCCGGCGCCGCAACTCGACAGCCCCCATGCCGCCCGCGACGAGATCCGGGCGCGCTGGAAAGTGGTCTATGAAGACATCGACCGCTACTGGACGCTTTATGAGCTGGCGGAAAAGCTGGTCGACCTCGAGGATTACTTCCGCCGCTGGCGGTTTAACCATGTCACTACGGTGGAGCGGGTGATCGGGTTCAAGCGCGGCACCGGGGGCACCTCTGGCGTGGCCTACCTGCGCCGGATGCTGAGCGTCGAACTGTTCCCTGAACTCTGGCACCTGAGAGGAGAGCTATGACCACTTTGCCCCGCAAGGACCTGTTCGACCTGCCAGAGGGCGTGATCTATCTCGACGGCAACTCCCTTGGACCGCTTCCGAAAGGAGCGACCGAGCGCGTGCAGGAGGTCATGACCCGCGAATGGGGGCAGGAGCTGATCCGCGCCTGGAACACTGCCGAGTGGATGGCGCTGCCGGCGAAGGTCGGCGACAGGATCGGCGGGTTGATCGGCGCACCTGCCGGATCCGTGGCCACGGGCGACACGCTGTCGATCAAGGTCTACCAGGCACTGGCCGCGGCGCTGAAGATGACCCCGGATCGGCGCGTGATCCTGTCGGACGCGGGCAACTTCCCCAGCGATCTCTACATGGCGCAGGGACTGATCGGCACCATCGACAAAGGGTATGAACTGCGCACTCCCGCGCCCGAAGACGTGGCCGAGGCGATCACCGAAGAGGTGGCCGTGGTCATGCTGACGCAGGTGGATTACCGGTCCGGGCGGATGCACGACATGAAGGCCATCACCGAACGCGCCCATGCGGCGGGCGCGGTGATGATCTGGGACCTGGCGCATAGTGCCGGGGCGGTGCCCGTGGACGTGACCGCCTGCAATGCCGAATTCGCCGTGGGCTGCAGCTATAAGTACCTCAACGGAGGGCCGGGGGCGCCGGCCTTCATCTATGCCCGTCCCGACATCGTGGAGAATGTCGAGCCGGCGCTGTCGGGCTGGCTGGGTCATGCCGCGCCGTTCGCGATGGAACCGGGCTATCGTCCGGCCATGTCCACCGAACGCCTGCGGGTGGGCACGCCGCCGATCCTGCAACTGGCGGTGCTGGACGCGGCACTGGATGCCTGGGAGGGGGTCGAGATGGGTGAATTGCGCGCTGCATCCGTCGCGCTTTGCGAGAGGTTCATCGCCGAGGTCGAGGCGCGTTGTCCGATGCTGAAACTCGCCTCTCCGCGCGAGGCCGGTCAACGCGGGTCGCAGGTCTCTTTCGCCTTTGAGGAAGGCTATGCCGCCATGCAGGCGCTGATCGACCGGGGCGTGATCGGCGATTTCCGCGCGCCCGACATCATGCGCTTCGGCTTTACCCCGCTTTACATCGATGAGGGCGACGTGGTGGCCGCCGTCGACGTGATGGAAGATGTGCTGGGCAACGAGACCTGGCGCGATCCGAAGTACCAGGTAAAGTCCCGCGTGACCTGAGCCGGTCAGCCCGCGCCACGCTGTCTGCCAAGGAAGAGGGTGCGCAGGTCGCGATCCCGGATCACCGAACGGGCCAGGTCGGAGGATGCGCTGCCCGGAGGTGGCAGGCTTTCCGACCAGGCGCCATCTGCCATGACCAGTTCATGCCGGTCGAACAGCAGTTGGATGAACCCAGCACCGGGGCCGGACAGACGCGCAATGCCGGGCAGGGTGCAGAGGCGCGAAGCCTCGACCAGAAGCTCGCGCTGGTCCTGTGCCGGTCCGCCGATCAGCAGCCTCTGGGCCGGGGCCGCGCGCAAGGCGCGATCCGGTGTGCCACGTCCAAGCGTTCCTTTGCGCAGGCGCACCGGCGCCGCGTGCCCCTGCGCCGTTTCGGGCCGGATCCGCAGGCAGCCGCGCAGAACCTGATAGCCGTTGTCGCGGGTCAGTACCCTGTCTCCCGGGCGCAGACCTTCGATTCGGTCATGGCCTCGCAGCGTCTTGATCCGCGTGCCGATGAGCAAGCCGCCGACGGCGACAGGCGGCGTCGGGACGTGGTCGGGCGGCGAGACAGGCTCTGCCGACAGAATGTCCAGCCCAGCAGGAAAGGCGCTGCGTTCCATTGGTTCCCCGACCCGAGGCGTGATGCAATGACCGCAGCCTCGGCCCGAGAGGTGGAGATTTGGCCAACGCGACCTCGCGAAACGTGCAGAATTTGATCCGGATTCGAAGGATCAGACGTCGCGCATCGCGCCGCCGGACAGGTCGGTGATTTCTTGGGCGGCCTCGGCCACGCGGCGGCCCAGGTCCGCGATGCCTTCGCCGCTGAACCTGACCGTCGGGCCAGAGACCGAAATCCCGGCGCAGGGCTCGCCTTGGTCGTTCAGGATCGCGGCCCCGATACAGGACATGCCGGCGTGCCGCTCCTCTCGGTCATGCGACCAGCCGCGCGCAGCGATGCTGTGCAGGTCGGCGGTCAGTCCCGACAGGGTGACATGAGTGCTGGCGGTGAAGGGCGTCAGGTCCATGTCCTCGATCAATCGCTGCTGCGCCTGCGGGCGCATCGCGGCCAGGATCGCCTTGCCGATGCCCGAGGCATGCATGGCTGTCCGTGTGCCCGGCGGAAAGAAAGCCCGGATCGGGTTCGGGGTCTCGACCTGGCCGACAAAGACCACCTCGAGACCGTCGGGAACCGCCAGGTTCGCCGTCTCGCCGGTTTCCTTCATCAGGCGGCGCATGACCGGGCGGCCGACCTCGACCACGCTGTTGCGTTTCAGAAATGCGGTGCCGGTGCGCCAGGCCTCTATCCCCACGGCCCATTCCTGGCGTTCCTCGTCGAAGGTCACGAAACGGTGGTTTTCCAGCGTCGTCAGGATGCGGTGCGTGGTGGCGGTGGGAATGTCGATCTCGCGCGAGAGATCGGACAGGGTCGTGCCTTCATCCCGGGCCAGGGCCGTCAGCACGCCAAGCGCGCGGTCCAGCGCCTGCAGCGTTCCGGCAGAGCTTTCCTTGAAGGCGGACTTGGGGCGGCCGCGGGGGCGTTTGGGGCTGTTCATGTGCGTTCACCTTTCGAAAAAGTTTTTCGCTGCATTTGCGAAGGTGGAAAATGAGAAACTGAATATCATTCAATTTCATGTGCTTGTGATAACCTTTCCAGAAATGAAAAAGCTTTTCAAGAAAATTGCACGACTCGGGGGCTTGGCGGATATTGGGTGACAAGAAGGAGACCACGCCATGACCGACCAGAACCCGGTTTTCATCCCCGGCCCGACCAACATGCCCGACCGCCTGCGTCGCGCGATCCAGATCCAGACCCGCGATCACCGCGCGCCGGATTTCGTCGACACCTTTGCCCCCGTGCTGGAAGACACGAAAAAGGTCTTCGGTTCGACTGAAGGCAAGATCATCACCTTTCCCGCCAGCGGCACCGGCGGCTGGGAAGCGGCGGTCACCAACACGCTGAGCCCCGGCGACAAGATCCTTGTCGGCCGCTACGGCGTCTTTTCGAACAAGTGGATCGACCTCTGCCAGCGGCACGGCCTTGACGTCCAGATCGTCGAAACCCCTTGGGGAGAGGGCGTTCCCGCCGACAAGTTCGCCGAGATCCTGGCCGCCGATACGGCGCATGAGATCAAGGCGGTCCTGACCACGCACAACGAAACCGCGACCGGCGTCCGCTCGGACATCGCCGCCGTCCGTCGCGCGCTGGACGGGGCCGATCACCCGGCGATGCTCTTTGTCGATTGCGTCAGCTCGCTGGCCTCGATGCCCTTCGAGTTCGACGCCTGGGGCGTGGATATCGCCGTCAGCGGCTCGCAAAAGGGGTTCATGCTGCCCACCGGCATGGCGATCCTCTGCGTTTCGCCCAAGGCGCTGGCAGCCATCGAAACCGCCGGCCTGTCGCGCACCTTCTTCGATTTCCGCGACATGATGAAGGCGAATGCGACGGGCGGTTTCCCCTACACGCCGCCGCTGCAGCTGATCTACGGGTTGCGCGAAAGCCTCGACATGCTCTTTGAAGAAGGGCTGGAGAACGTCTATGCGCGCCATTTCCGCCTGGCCGAGGGCGTGCGCCGCGCCGTCGACGCCTGGGGCCTGAAGCTGGTCGCCAAGTCGCCGGACCTTTATTCTGATACAGTGAGCGCAGTCTATGTCCCCGAGGGGTTCGACAGCAATGCGCTGACCGATCACGCCTACCGCGCCTACAAGGTGTCCTTTGGCGTGGGCCTCGGTCAACTGGACGGCAAGGCCTTCCGTATCGGCCACCTGGGCAGCCTGACCGACGTCATGGTCCTGTCCGGTCTTGCCACGATCGAGATGGCGATGGCCGACCTGAACTACCCGATTACCCTGGGCAGCGGTGTCGCCGCCGCGCAGGAATACTACCGGACCAGCCGCGTTGCGGCGCTGAAATCCGCAGCCTGAGGAGGCAAAGATGCTTGACGCGATGACCCTGGCCGAAGCGCTGACCATCGAGGACATGCGCACCGCGCATGAGCGCATCCGGCCCCATATCAACCGCACCCCGGTGCTGCAGTCGCAATACCTGAACGACCTGACCGGCGCAGAGCTGTTCTTCAAGTGCGAGAACTTCCAGGAGGCGGGCGCCTTCAAGGTGCGCGGGGCCTGCAACGCGGTCTTCGGCCTCTCGGAGGAGGCGGCGCACCGCGGCGTCTGCACCCACAGTTCGGGCAACCATGCCTTGTCGCTCAGCTACGCGGCGGGACGGCGAGGCATCCCCTGCAACGTGGTCATGCCGCGCACCGCGCCGCAGGCCAAGAAGGACGCCGTGCGCCGCTACGGCGGCACGATCACCGAATGCGAGCCCTCGACCAGCAGCCGCGAGGCGGTCTTTGCCGAGGTGCAGGCGGCGACGGGCGGCGAATTCGTGCATCCCTACAACGACCCGCGGGTGATCTGCGGGCAGGCGACCTGTTCGGCGGAAATGCTGGAACAGACCGGCGGCGTGGATGCGGTTGTCGCACCCATCGGCGGCGGCGGCATGATCTCGGGCACCTGCCTGACCCTGTCGAACCTCGCCCCCGAGGTAAAGATCTACGCCGCCGAGCCGGAACAGGCCGACGACGCCGCGCGCAGCTTCAGGGCCGGGCACATCATCGCCGATGACGCGCCGGAGACCATCGCCGATGGTCTCAAGGTGCCGCTGAAGGAGAACACCTGGCATTTCGTGTCCAACTTCGTGACCGATGTGCCGACAGTCTCCGAGCAGGAGATCGTCGACGCGATGAAGCTGACCTGGAAATACCTGCGGGTCGTCATGGAACCGTCGAGCGCCGTGCCGCTGGCCGCGATCCTGAAGAACCCCGATCTGTTCCGGGGCAAGCGCGTGGGCGTCATCATCACCGGCGGCAACGTCGATCTGGACAGGCTGCCGTGGACGTTGGGGTAAGTCCCGGTCCCGCCGCGTAACGCAATGTAGGGCGGGGCTTGCCCCGCCACCTCAAGACAAGGGAGTTTCCCCATGAAAGACGCGACCAACCTCGACGATTACGAAGTCGGCTTTGACATCCCGGCGGCCATCGGCATGGACGAGGCGGACATCCAGACCCCGTGCCTCGTGCTGGATCTGGGTGCGCTGGAGCGCAACATCAAGAAGATGGGCGACTACGCCAAGGCGCACGGGATGCGCCACCGCGTGCATGGCAAGATGCACAAGTCCGTGGACGTGGCCAAGCTGCAAGAGGAACTGGGCGGTGCCGTCGGTGTCTGCTGCCAGAAGGTCAGCGAGGCCGAGGTCTTTGCCCGTGGCGGCATCAAGGACGTGCTTGTGTCGAACCAGGTGCGTGACCCGCAAAAGATCGACCGCCTGGCCCGCCTGCCCAAGCTGGGCGCGCGCACCATCGTCTGCGTCGATGACATCGACAACGTCGCCGAACTGTCCGAGGCGGCACAGAAGCATGGCACCCAGATCGAGTGTTTCGTGGAAATCGACTGTGGCGCGGGCCGCTGCGGCGTGACCACGACAGAGGACGTGGTGAAGATCGCCAAGGCGATCGAGGCCGCGGAGGGACTGAAGTTTACCGGCATCCAGGCCTACCAGGGCGCCATGCAGCACATGGACAGCTACGAGGCCCGCAAGGAGAAACTCGACGTCGCCATCGCGATGGTCAAGGACGCGGTCGAGGGCCTGAAGGCCGAGGGGATCGAATGTGAACTCGTCTCTGGCGGCGGCACCGGCTCCTACTACTTCGAGTCGAATTCGGGCGTCTACAACGAGCTTCAGTGCGGCTCATACGCCTTCATGGACGCGGACTATGGCCGCATCCTGGACAAGGACGGCAAGCGTATCGACCAGGGCGAATGGGAGAACGCGTTTTTCATCCTGACCCAGGTCATGAGCCACGCAAAGGCGGACAAGGCGATCTGCGACGCGGGCCTCAAGGCCCAGTCCGTCGACAGCGGCCTGCCGGTGATCTTTGGCCGCGACGACGTGGAATACGTCAAATGCTCGGACGAACACGGCGTCATCGCCGACCCGAAGGGTGTTCTGAAAGTCGGCGACAAGCTGAAGCTGGTGCCGGGCCACTGCGATCCCACCGCCAACGTGCATGACTGGTACGTCGGTGTGCGCAACGGCAAGGTCGAGGCGCTCTGGCCCGTCTCGGCACGTGGCCGGGCCTACTGAGGCCGTGGCCGGGCAGGGGCCCGGCCCGATGCAACGACAAGAGCGCCGGGCCCTGTCCCGGCGCCTCACATCCGATCTGGAAGGACAGGAAAGATGAAGGATATGCCCGAGACACAGGGCCTTGTCATCGTTGGCGAGGCGGAATGCGAACGGCTGGTGGGCCGCAAGGACGCCTTTGACGCCGTCGAGGCCGTGTTCGGCGCGATGGCCAAGGGGGATGCCTGGAACTTCCCTGTGGTGCGCGAGGCAATCGGCTATGCGGACGCGCTTTACGGCTTCAAGTCGGGGTTCGACAAGGCGGGCAAGGTGCTGGGCGTGAAATCCGGCGGTTACTGGCCCGGCAACATGGACAAGGGGCTGACCAATCACCAGTCCACGGTGTTCCTGTTCGACCCTGACACAGGGCAACTGGCGGCGCTGGTGGGGGGCAACTACCTGACCGCAGTGCGCACGGCGGCCTCTTCGGCTGTGTCGATTGCGCATCTGGCGCGCAAGGATGCCAAGGTGCTGGGCATGGTCGGCGCAGGCCACCAGTCGCAGTTCCAGCTGCGCGCAGCGGCGGAACAGCGCGATTTCGAAAAGGTCGTCGCCTGGAACCCGCACCCCGAGATGCTGCCGAAACTGGGCGCCGTGGCCGAGGAACTGGGCCTGCCCTTCGAGGCGGTCACACAGGAACAGTTGGGCGCCCAGGCGGATGTCATCATTACCATCACCTCGGCCTTCGAGCCGCTGTTGATGAAGGACTGGATCAAGCCGGGCACGCATATCGCCTGCATGGGCACCGACACCAAGGGCAAGCAGGAGGTCGATGCCGCGCTGGTGGCTGCCGCGACGGTCTTTACCGACGAGGTGGCGCAATCCATCAGCATCGGAGAGGCACAGCACGCAATCGCTGAAGGCTCTTTGACCGAGGATCGCATCACGCCCATCGGTGCCGTCATCAACGGCGCCCATCCTGGCCGGTCCTCGGATGACGAGATCACCCTGTTCGATGGCACCGGCGTCGGTCTGCAGGACCTTGCCGTGGCATCCGTCGCCGCGCGTCTCGCCGAGGAGGAGGGCAGCGCGCAGCGGGTCAGCCTCTAGCCCTTTCGCTATTGGCGGATTATGAAAGGCGCGGGACCGGGGCACCGGCCCCGCGCGTTGGACATTGTGCCTGCGGGTGACGGCATAGGCGACGCGGCCCTTTCGATGGTGGATGAGTTCATGAGCAAACCGAAGGTGCTGGTGACACGGCGTTGGCCCGCGGCGGTAGAGGCGCGGCTGTCCGAGCTGTATGATGTCACCCTGAACGAGGCCGACAGACCGATGACGGCAGAGGCGCTGCGCAAGGCGCTTGCCGAACATGACGCGGTGTTGCCGACGGTCACGGACCACCTGGGCGCGGACGTCTTCGAGGGTTCGCCCCGCGCCCGTATCCTGGCGAACTACGGCGCGGGCTTCAGCCATATCGACACCGAGGCGGCGGCGCGGCAGGGGGTTGTCGTGACCAACACACCGGACGTGCTGAGCGAATGCACCGCCGATATCGCCATGACTCTGCTTTTGATGGTGGCCCGCCGCGCGGGCGAGGGGGAACGCGAGCTGCGCGCCGGCCAATGGAGCGGCTGGCGCCCCACCCACCTTGTGGGCACCCGGGTTTCCGGCAAAGTGCTGGGTATCGTCGGGTTCGGGCGCATCGGGCAGGAAATGGCGCAGCGGGCACATTTCGGCTTTGGAATGACGGTGCTGGTTCAGAACCGGTCAAAAGTGGCGCCCGAGGTGCTGGCCCGCTTCGGTGCGCGGCAGGTCGACAGTCTCGACACGCTTTTGATGGAAAGCGACTTCATCTCGCTGCATTGCCCGGGGGGCGCGGCGAACCGGCATCTGATCGGAGCATCCGCGCTGGCTGCCATGCGGCCCGGCGGGGTCCTGATCAACACCGCCCGGGGCGAGGTGGTCGACGCCGCCGCTCTGGCCGATGCGCTGCAGGCGGGCCGGATCGGCGGCGCGGGACTGGATGTTTTCGAGGGCGAACCCGCGATTGCACCCGAACTGATGGCGGCGCCGAACCTGGTGATGCTGCCGCACCTGGGCAGCGCCACGCGCGAGACGCGCGAAGAGATGGGGTTTCGCGTGCTGGCCAACCTCGAGGATTTCTTTGCCGGGCAGGCGCCGCGCGACCGGGTGGCCTGAACGGGTTGACCTGTGACATGGACCGAGGCGGGCAGGGGGGCTAACCTGCGCTCCGGAAAGAGGAGCGCCCATGTACGCAGTCACCGTCCGTTTCGAGATCAAGCCAGGGGCCGAGACGGCCTTTCTGGATCTGATCCGCCAGAATGCCCATGCCTCGGTGCGGGACGAACCCGGCTGCCGCCAGTTCGACGTCTGCGTCGACCCGGAGCGTCCGCAAGACGTGTTCCTTTACGAGATTTACGATGACCGGGCCTCCTTCGAGGCGCATATGACCACCTCTCATTTCATCAGCTTCGATGCTGCAAGCGATCCGCTGGTCCTGTCGAAGTCGGTACAGACCTTTGCCGAGGTCTTTCGCTGACATCTGGCCGGTGACAGGGAATGACATACAAATGAGAGGTTTTGACCCTCGCCGTCTCAGAGTTGATAGAAAATCACGCATCCACGAGGCGGGCCGCTTGACCGACAGGGGGGCAGCGACGGCATATCGGGCCGACCGCACGGGCGCACAGGATTGCGCCGCGGCGGCCCTTTGAGGGAGAGAGACATGACACTAGGATTTGCCATTCTGGGCGCGGGCCGCATCGGCCAGGCCCATGCCCGCGCGATCTCGGCCACGCCGGGGGCCGCATTCGTCGCGCTGGCCGAACCGTTCCAGCAGGCCGCCGACGACATGGCCGCGCGCTATGGTTGCGAGTTGCGGAGCATCGACGAGATCGCGGAAAGCGACGATGTGCAGGCGGTCGCCATCTGCACGCCCACCGACACCCATGCCGACCTGATCGAGAAATTCGCCCGCGCGGGCAAGGCGATCTTCTGCGAAAAGCCGGTGGACCTGTCGGCAGAGCGTGTGAAACAGGCGCTGGCCACCGTCGAGCAAACCGGCGCCAAGCTGATGGTCGGTTTCAACCGCCGCTTCGATCCGGATTTCATGTCGGTCAAGGCAGCCATCGACAACGGCACCATCGGCGATGTCGAAATGGTGGTCATCACCTCGCGCGATCCCGGCCCGCCGCCGGCCTCCTACATCAAGGTTTCGGGCGGCATTTTCCGTGACATGACGATCCATGACTTCGACATGGCGCGCTGGCTGTTGGGGGAAGAGCCGGTGACGGTCATGGCGCAGGGCTCTGTCCTGGTCGATCCCGAGATCGGTGAACTGGGCGATTTCGACAGCGTCAACGTGATCCTGAAAACCGCCAGCGGCAAGCAATGCGTGATCACCAACTCGCGTCGCGCAACCTACGGTTATGACCAGCGAATCGAGGTGCACGGGTCCGAGGGCATGGCCGCCGCCGCGAACCGGCACGAAAGCACCGTTGAGGTGGCCGGAACCGGCGGATACGGTCGTCCGCCGCTGCTCAATTTCTTCATGGACCGCTACGCGGCCGCCTATGCCAACGAGATCGCCGCCTTCGTCGCTGCGGTAAACGAGGGCACATCCCTTCCCACCACGGGCGAAGATGGGCTGAAAGCCCTGCAACTGGCGGATGCGGCACTGGAATCGGCCCAGTCTGGCAAGGCCGTGAGCCTGGTGTGATTCTGTCGGCGCGCCCGGAAAACCCGGGCGAGCCCCTCCTTTGTACATCCGCGAAACCGGTCAGATTTCCTCTCCAAATCCCGGCTCTCACGTAGGTGTGAGCGCTCTCAGTGCGGCAAATTTTGTTTCCTAGTGGATTATTCTGGACAATTCACGTCGAAGCTGTTCCCTTGTAGGGGCGGCATTCAAGGCTGTGGACACAAGGCCTTGGACGTCGTAAACCGACCGCACGGGCGGGAAATGCATTGCGATATAATGCACCGCGTGCAAAATTGTGCATAGTCTTGGCGGAGGCCAGGTACATTCTGAAGGGGAGGTCAGGATGAAGACGCGCAGAGCGGCCCTTGGGGCGATTTTCGGAACACTCGTGGCGGCCACGTCGGCGGCTCCCTTGGCGGCGCAGGACGTCACGCTGGTCATGCACCAGTTCCTGCCGGCACAGGCCAACGTGCCCAAGCTGATCCTTGATGTCTGGGCCGACAAGGTCGAGGCGGACTCGAATGGGCGGATCGAAATCGAACGCTATCCTGCCATGCAGCTGGGCGGCACCCCGCCCGAGCTGATCGACCAGGCCATCGACGGGGTGGCCGACATCGTCTGGGCGGTGAACGGGTTTACCCCCGGGCGCTTTCCGCACACCGAGGTCTTTGAACTGCCCTTCATGACCTATGACGCCGAGGCGACATCCTACGCCTACTGGAAGATGTTCGAAGAGCA